>JBLIBL010000043.1:0-26190 GCA_047633355.1 Polaribacter sp. | reverse complement strand
GAGATTCTTCTTCAAACTTTCGGTTAGATAGTATTTGGTAGGCACGCTCTCTTTTTTTATCTTCTGTTTGATCTTGGTCTCTTCGACCTAGTACTTCAATCAAGTGATAGCCAAATTGAGTTTTAACTGGTTCACTTAATTCTCCAATAGCCAATGTATCCATAGCCTGTTCAAACTCAGGGACAAAGGTTCCAGGATCAACCCAAGACATATCGCCACCTTGTGAAGCATTTGATTTATCATTTGAGATTTCTACTGCTAAATCTTCAAAAGGTTCACCTTTGTCAATACGATCTTTAGCTAGCTTTAATTTGTCTAACGCTTGGTCTTCCGTGGTTATTGCATTGGGTGAAACAAGAATATGACGTACATGAGTTTGAACTACCACTTTAGTTTCAAAACCACCTTTTTTGCCTTTTAGATATAAAATATGTAATCCACTACCGCTTCTAAGTGGTTCACTTACATCATCAACATCCATATTTTTGACTGTTCCAGAAAATAAATTAGGAAGCTGACTTAATGGACGCCATCCCCAATCCCCACCTTCTAATGATTTTTGGCCATTAGAAAATGCGATAGCAAATTCTTCAAAGTTTGAACCGCCTCTTAATGCTTCAATAATATTTTTTGCTTGTTCTCTTTTCGCAGCAACTTCATCTGAACTGGAACCTTCTGGTATTGCTAGTAATATGTGTCCTAAATTATATTGAAGTTTGCTTTCACCTTCTTTATCCATTAACGCAACAATATTATCAACTTCCTTATCACTCACTTGAATACGTCGTTGCACCATGCCACTTTTAACCCGAGAGATCATGATTTCATTCCGCATATCTTCAGAAAAAATTGGCCATGGGGTACCGTCTAGTTCAACTTTATTTTTTAATTGCTCTAAAGAAACTTTATTCCCCTCAGCAATACGTTCTAACGTTGAGGTTAACTCTCTATCACTGATTCTAACGCCCACTCTTTTAGCCGCATCTAATTGCAACGCTTCAACAATTAGCCGTTCTAATACTTGTTTTCTTAAGATTTTTTTAGAAGGAACTTTTTGATCTCTTTCTTTAATTTGTTTGATGATTGCATTTGAACGCCTGACCAATTCACTTTCTAAAACCACATCGCCATCAACAATGGCAACAATTCGATCAAGCATTTTCACATCGGCTTGCAATGAGAATGAACCAATTAACAATATGCTCATTACAGCAAATGATTTAACGGCAATCGATTTTAAATTTTTTCGAACTAATATTTTCATAGAATTTACTTCAATTTTTGATGATTAAATTTTATTTGTCTGAGTTTTTTTGTTCTAACTGCTTTGTTCTAACATATTATCTTAAACTGTTTTTCTTAAAAATTTCTAATACTATTTCTAATTAGCTTTGCAACGCCCGTACTCTTAGGTGGTGTTTTTCCTAAAATAATATTAAAGTCTAATTGTATGCTGTTTTCAAACTCATTACCTAAACCTTGGCTTGAGTCAATATCAATCGGATTACCAAACGCATCCAAGCGAACATCTAAGTACCTTCTAGAAACTAAACTGACGGCCCAACAACAAGACTTATACTCTACTCCATATAAGGTCTCTATTGTACGGTTGTTTTTTAGATCATTGTACCATTTACCAACGACTCGCCAGCGGTCATTAATAGGCCAAAGAAACGAAAGATCAATTTCTTCGCTCTTATTACCTAACTCATTTCTAACACGGTGGCTTAAATTGACAACGTGATCAGCAATGGGTTCATATTTTACACGACTTCTTGCTTTTCTGGTGCCTTTTCCCGCGCCGTCACTAGATTCACTATCATCCCATTCAATGTAACTAGACAGCTCCAAATTTGAGCTAGCTCGATAAGAAAACTCAGCCAATAATGCTGATTGTTCAATTCTATTTTCATTCAATTGCTCAATGCTCTGGTTATGAAGAGCCTGCACGCTAATGCTCTGTATATTTTGGTCGCTTTGTCCGACACTTTCTTGACTACTGATTTGATTGAATAGAGTCACTTGACGTCTATCAAAAAAGTACTTTCTACCAATTGCAAATGAGGCAATTTCTTTGCCGCTACTATTATCGGTAAATCGATTAGTTATCGCTAACGCAACATGATTTGTATCACCAAGACGGTCATTCCCAGAAAAGCGGTTCGCACGCCAAAGTTGATTGAAGCTAAAATCCGGCAACCTTGTATCAAAGTTATTAATTTCAGATTGCTGCTTGAAAGGAATATAGGCATAAAAGAGTCTGGGTTCTAAGGTGTGAGTAATTACTTTCGTTGTTTTTGCTGTACTACTGTCTAATTTGCTTTTATCTAGAACATTATTAATACTGTTATTAATGCTAAATTGGCGATCAAAAGTTAAACCCGTATCAAAACTAAAGATCGGTAAATTTCTCGAAAAACTTAATTCATCAGGAGTTGAAAAGGCTTGCAGTGGATTTTTTTGCTCATAGAGAGTCGACTGAAAAGCTAGTTTTGGCGTAAACCACGAGTATGCATTTCTCAAGGGAAAGCTGACTGTGGGCTTTAGGTTAACGCGTAATCCGTGGATCTTTTCTTTATCAGCATGTGTAAAATTAGCTATCTCGCTATCAAATTCCCAAAATAAACCATTAGAAAGGTCAAAATGCTCTGCACGACTCACTAAACTAGGTGTCTTTCTATAGGGTTCTTGTCCAACTAATGACTGTGTTGACTCCAAAATAAGACGACTTGACCAATTATCTCCTACGTAAGAAATATTTCCATAACTTTCTAATAATGACTCACTCGAATTCGAATTTTGATTGATTAACCCAGTACCTAAATCTCTAAAATAATCACGGTCACTCACTTTACTAGCACTAATCTTAGCCGACCAATTTTTATTCCAGCGAGTTTCATTGTTAAACGCTATGCCCCAACGATCTTCGCTCAAACCGTAATTACCCAAACCAAGCTCTGGATTAGAGACAAGCGATCCTTTTGCCAAACTGTCATTTGATAAAGCTTCAATCGCTAATCGATTTGAAGTTTCATCGGTTAAATACCGATATTCAATACCTAGCTGGTTACCGCGGTTTCTGATATTTCTAGGAACGATGGTTGCGTCCATATTAGATTTAATATTCCAATAAATAGGCAATTTAACATCCAGACCGTTACGACTATTTCGACTAACATCTGGCATTAAAAAACCAGATTTTTTTCGGTCATCAATTGGAAAATTAAAATATGGAAAATAAAATATAGGTATACCTTTTAGTTTAAACCACATTCCCCAAGCCTCAGCCCAACCTTTTGATGAATCTAGAGACAATTCATCTGCTGCAAACAACCAACTTCCATCGCCTTTAGGGCAGGTACTAAACGTTAAATTTTTCAGTGTACTCACATCTGAGTTTTGATTAACTTGGATTGATTCAGCATTACCATTTCCATTAATCGAAAAATAATGATATTCGACATCAGACAATGTCATTATTTGTGTTTTTCCATCTCGTAAAAAATCCTTAGCGAGTAATAATGACTCATTGGTTTCCAAGGTTATTTCACCAATAGCCTGATCAATACCGGTGGTTTTATTACGAACTAGTTCATCCGATCTTAAAATAGAGCTTTCTGTGGTCATGCTAACATTCCCCGTTAGCTTGGTGAGTTCAATATTATTGATAGGGATGTCATCTGCTTTAAGACTGATATTTTCAATATTAAAACGCTTAACTTTTTGTTGCTGATTGGGATTAATGGGCGCTCGTGTAGAATACCCACAGCTATTGAAAACAGAGTAATCGTAGTTAACTTCTCCCGAAGTTGACTTATTGAGATCTAGAAATTGAGACTGAAATAGTTTTTTTGGCTCAGGCTCAGTCTCAGTATTTTCTACACCTGAGTATGCATAAACATTGAAGGAAAGAATTGATGAAATAGAAAGCAATAGAAAACGGCTACTGAAAAGGTAACGAACGCTCGCCATCTTTTCAGTTTCATTAGTTTGTTCGTTTTCAGCCAAAAAAGTATCTCAGTTATTTTTAATATGAAGCACGACGTTCGATATAAGCTCTTAGCGAGTATATTCAATAGTTGTACGCTATTTCACAGGTCGGCATTTTACAAGAAGTTCAATCTAAAAACCTCCGTTATTTGGCTCTTTAACGACTAAATGCTTCAATTTATTGCAAACGAGTGAATATTATTCTGAAGGTCAATACTTTCTCTGTATAGAACAAAAAGTTTGCTTTGTTCTATTTTTGTGGATTTTCAACGAGTTATCCTCAATAATCCCTTTATAACTACTTAATAATTAGCCAAAAAATTAAAATGACACACCAAACAGACGATCTAAGAATAAAAAATATTAAAGAGCTCCTGCCTCCAGTTGCTTTGTTAGAAAAATTTCCTGTTTCAGTTAATGCGAATAAAACGGTTTATAAAGGAAGAAAGGCTATTCAATCAATATTAAATGGCGAAGACAATCGTCTTTTAGTCATTATTGGTCCTTGCTCCATCCACGATTCAAAAGCGGCCTTAGCCTACACCGACAAATTATTAACATTGCGTGAAAAGTATAAAGACCAATTAGAAATAGTTATGCGCGTCTATTTCGAAAAACCTCGAACCACTGTTGGCTGGAAAGGTTTGATTAATGACCCCTATTTAGATAACTCTTGCAAAATAAACGATGGCTTAAAACTCGCCAGAGAATTGTTACTCGAAATAAACGAAAGAGGAATGCCTACCGCCGGAGAATATTTAGACATGATCACACCGCAATATATCGCTGACCTTATGAGTTGGGGAGCTATTGGCGCAAGAACTACGGAATCTCAAGTTCACCGGGAATTAGCTTCAGGCTTATCCTGTGCAGTTGGTTTCAAAAATGGTACTAATGGAAATATCGCAATTGCGGTTGATGCCATAAACGCGGCAAGCGCATCTCATCATTTTCTCTCAGTCACTAAATTTGGACATTCTGCAATAGTAGAAACTGCCGGCAATAAAGACTGCCATATCATTTTAAGAGGCGGACAAAAACCAAATTATGATGCGGAAAGCGTTCAGTCAATTTCAAAACAATTAAAAAACTCAGGTGTCAACCCAAGAATAATGGTGGATTTTAGTCATGCAAATAGTGAAAAACAATTTAAAAAACAATTAGATGTTTGCGATAATATTTGCCAACAAATAAATAACGGTGAAAAAAATATATTTGGCGTAATGGTCGAAAGCTTTATCGAAGAAGGCGCTCAAAAACTTGTTAACGGTAAGGCTGAAGTTTTTGCTAAGAGCATTACAGATGGTTGTATTGGTTGGAGTGATACTGAAAAACTAATTGAACAGTTGGCGACTACTCATTAAAAGCGATATTCTAAGTCGATTAATGTCTCTAGTTTCAGTAGAACATATGTTGCAAACTACGCTCGGCGATGCCCTCCAGGACGCATAACTTTAAAGTTAGCTGGTTTCTTTGGAAAATATACAATACAATTTCATCAGCAGCAAGCTTAAAGACCGACCCAGTGGTCACAATCATCAGCATTGCCTCATTAAATAGGATACAAACATGGCCAAAGGCATTATTAAACGTTACGACTTTCGAAAGGGCTTCGGCTTTATTGCCGACGACAAAAGCGGTGAAGACTTTTTCTTTCACAAAAGCGATTGGCAAGGCGATGGCCCTATCCGCAAAGGTATAGCCGTTAAGTTTGTTCACAAAGACTCCGACAAAGGACCTCAAGCTGGTTCTGTTATTCCTTTAGAAGCTGCTAGCAAATTGCCTAGCAACATCAAACCGGCGTCTTTAGAAGATCGCGTTGCATCTCTAGAAAGGTCTGTAGCTACCTGGAGAGTTTTGAGCGTTTTAGCACTGGTTGGCGTTATTGCTCTAGCGGTTATGTTAGTACTGTAAGTGCAGTACCTTTAGTGAAAATGGTCGCATCTGATCACTTTATTTCGTTAGTATAGATATTTTGATACCGCAATTATCCAGCATTGAAGGTCGTCAAGAGTTTTGTGCATGATTCGACGATTTAACTCGCTTTATTTATTGTTCCTGATGCAGGATCGGCTGGTGTGATAGTTCACATCGATTGTTTTCATATTGTTCAGTTTGATGGTTAACACGTGGGATAACTTCCCTTTTCGTGGCTAAATAAATTCTCAGTTTATCTGTTACAGCTTTCAAAGCTTTGATTTCTTGCCATTTCACTGATTTCTTAAAAACTACTAGATGACATTTTATCTAGGCATTTTGATACCAGAATATCTAATTCATATCAGTCTTGGTCTACAGCACGTCCTAAATAATATTGGATTCCGTTTATCCTGATAAAGACTTCATCTAAATACCAATTATCGCCAAGCTGACCTCGGCTTTTGTTAACCTGATGACTGTATTTTTTCCAAAATTTTGGCAGCATTGTCTTATTGTTTTGTAGCCAAAAATGCCCCCTCGAACTGTTAGTAGTTTTTCAATATCATGATAGCTAAGAGTGAATCTGAAATACAGCCAAACAATGTGGCTAATTATTTGTGCGGGATAACGGTAACTTGGATACATTTCACTAATTTTGATTCACAGATTAATTCATAATTTGGATAGTAGCCGGTAAGTTGACAATGCCATCACGTGAGATAGCCGTTCTATAAGTATAGCTCGGTTAGGTAATTTGTTTAATTCATCATAGTTGACGCATTTGTAAAGCTGTATCTCATGGTTTTACATGGTGTTAACGTCAAAAATGTACTATATTTTATATTATGCGAGCCATTGAGCTTTAATATTCCTAAGTCATTTTTTTCTATATTATATGAATCAATTAATCGAAGTTGATTTCGTCCAAAAGGTAAGTTAAATCCATGTTTGAAATTAATGAGTCAAGTGAAGCGCTGGTTAGCAAGATTATGATACCAGCAAGACCTGAGTCTTTGCTATCTGTTTCAGCAGAAGCTAATAACGAATACCCCAATGTTAATATCATCGCTAAAGCGATCAGTAATGACGTCAGTCTATCAGCGGCTGTATTACAAATTGTTAATTCACCGGCCTTCGCTATTCGCCATAAAATAACCAATATTCTGCAAGCTGTTACTTTGCTTGGCGTGAGCAGGGTTGAAAGGATCGTTACTGTGGTTGCAATGCGCGAAAGCGTCGGTGGCAATCTAAACCTTGCGCGATTTTGGGATAGCGCTTCTGAAATTGCCAATATCTGTAGTCAACTGGCACCGCGATTATCGGGTATTAATCAAGACGACGCCTACACTTTGGGGTTGTTTCACGATTGCGGTATTCCTTTGATGATGCAAGCATTCGATGATTATAAACAAACTCTAATCGAAATAAACAAAACCGAAGTACGTCCGACCACAAAAATTGAGCAAGCGCGCTATCAGGTTTGTCACACTCAGGTTGGTTATCTTTTATTAGAAAAATGGTTTTTACCTCAGCACATTAGTCAGGCCGTATATTGCCACCATCATAATTATGCTGATTTAGTTGAACAAAAGAAAATTGATGATTCATCGTTGTCTTTACTTGCACTGTTGAAAATGTCTGATGACATTAGTTCTACTTATCGTAAATCATGGCGACGGGACGATACTGACGAATGGCTTCAGGTGCAAGATTTGGTCTTATCTTATATCGGGATCGATGAAGCATACTATAACGAATTAAAAGCTGATATTATCGAAAAGTTTGATATGCAATGAGCAGCTGAAGGCTGTTTTCGCAATGACAAACCTAGCTTATGGAATTGCCAAATATGCTTCAACTTTACACAGCTAGGCTTTAGAATTGCTCTGTTAGCGACAGCGAACTAGATAAATTTCGCTTCATCTTTTCGTCAACATTACCACCAATTCTATACCGGCTAAAGTATTTTAGGCTAAATCAAAATTTTTAAATCCGAACATGTTTCAAGTTATTCGTTTTATATTTCAGTGACCATGCACCATAATATTATTGAGATACTTACGTTGTCGTTTTTTTGAATGATGATTATTCTCTTGAATAAATTTTTTGATGCAGGCCTTATTGGAGACGATATTATAGATATTTACAAATCCTAGTTTCACATTTCTGTTGATGGCATTGTTTAGAAACCTAAAGCCGTTTTTTTTATCACGCTTGACCGTCAGAAATCAATGATAATACCCTACTTATTGGCTGCATGATCATTGTATTTCCATTATTCTAGCATGATAACTAAATCAATCGCTTTTGCGACATAATCAATATTTTTGGTTGATTAAACAATATTGTCGATTTATTGAACAATCTCTTGTTAAATTATAGAATTACACATAAGAGCCATTAAAGTATATTCACAAATCAAAAAAAACGAAATAAATTTAGCCGCTCTAAAAAACTCTTTAAAATTGAGTTTAAGGTTGGACTTTGGCTTGATGTCACATTTAAGTTTATCGATTGATTTGAATGAAAACTGTATGCAAACTAAAAACATGAAAAGTAATTGGGGCGTTGGAGCACTAGTTTAAACCTACATCAACAATACGTATTTAAAAACGATGCGAAACATGAGTAGAAAATTAAACAAGCATTTCAATATCGAGATCGATATTCTTCGACCTTTGAACCTGATATAGAGTTATATACAGACCAAAATGACACCTATTTAGGTTTTGCTGCACTTGGCAATATGAGCATAAGGGATCTCAAAATTGGTTGGGAGATAGGCATTTTGAGCGCTTTAAGCCAAAATAGTGAAAATGAAACTCTGCTCCGGTTATTGCTGGAATATATAATTTCAAGCAAAGAACCTAGTCTCATGTTACTAGAACTCAAGATTCATTAATATTCGCTTAATGTTTCTTAATTATACTTTTAAACGTCTATTGATTCGAGCATATTCATCATTCTCGGATCTCAAACAATAAATGGTACTTTCATGAATAAAGCATTAATTTTTCTATTTCTTTACTTTTTGTGCATTCAGCCTAGTTCAGCGACTGAAAAACCTTTGCTTGCTCTAAATCAGTACGAAGGCAAAGTTATTTATTTAGATTTTTGGGCATCATGGTGTATCCCTTGCAGAAAATCATTCCCTTGGTTGAATAAGATGCAAAGCAAATATAAATCAGACAATTTTGTTGTTATCGCCGTTAATTTGGATAAAAAACAATCTCTTGCTACTGATTTTTTACTTAAATATCCTGCAAATTTTGAAATCATTTATGACCCAAAAGGAACCTTAGCTAAAAAGTATAAGATTAAAGGCATGCCTAGCAGTGTTTTATTTGGAAAAGACGGAAAGCCTAAGTTTGCGCATAAAGGTTTTTTCCCGTCCAAAATTGAAAGCTATGAAAACGAAATTAAACAACTAATTAAAAAACGTTAATATTAAAAATATCGGTATTGAAAACATATAGAGTCATAATAGAGAGGCAAGAATGAGAAATTTATTCAGAAAAGCTAAGTTGCTGCCCTTACTAGCAATGATTGTGACTTTAGGCGGATGTTCAAGCATGGGCGTTGAACCGTGGGATCGTGATTTGTTAGCTAAATCATCAATGGCAATCAATGCTTCTCCCCTAGATCAATCAATTGATGACCATATCTATTTTAGTAAAGAAGCCGCCAGTGGTGGTAGAAGTTTTGCAGGAGGCGGATGCGGATGCAACTAATTAATAAACACAATAGTTTAAAAAACTCAGCTAACGATAGCAAACGTATTTCCCTTAAAAGCAAATTAGCCATTGCTGCAACAGGCCTATTAAGTGCAACGGCCACAGAAACAATTGCTAATGAAGCAACCGATGAAGGCTGGTATTTTTCTGCTTCTGTACTAGCTTATTCGGAAACGGATAGAGTCAGCGCAGTAGAGGTAATCTTCAATGCAGAAACTACCATTGATGAAACTGGAAAGTTAAATATAAAGTTTGTGCTAGATAGTTTAACCGGCGCATCCGCCAATGGCGCAATTACACAAAATACGCTTCAAACTTTTTCAAGACCATCAGGTAATGGCCAGTATAATATTGCGGCAGGAACTACCCCTCTCGACGATACCTTCAAAGATACACGTGCGCAACTTAATCTTAGTTGGAGTAATTTGCTGAGCCCTGAGTCTGATTATCAATATACTTTAGGCACGAATATATCAAAAGAATATGATTTTCAATCGATTAGTTTAAGTGCAGAACTGGCAAAAGGTTTTAATCAAAAGAATACAACTATTTCAGGTGGTTTTTCTGTTGCGGCTGAGAAATATAATCCAAAAGGTTCGACGCCAATAGGCTTAACAAGCATGGCTATTAGAGATAATTATCCCACGGAAGACGTTTATGATCTGGCTTTTGATGCAACAAGAGGCAGCACCTCAGAAGCGATAAATTCTGCTGAACTACTTTTAGGTTGGACTCAAGTTGTAAACCGAAGTACTTTAATGCAGTTTAATTATGGTTATGCCGATAAAAGTGGTTATCTTACAGACCCTTTTAAAATAGTCAGTGTTGTTAATGCTTCAGGTATTACTCAAGATTACATTTATGAAAATCGTCCTGAGTCACGAACCCAACATTCTTTATTTGGTTTAGTCAAAAAACATTTAAATGAATCTATTATTGATTTTTCATATCGCTTCACTAGTGATGATTGGGAAATAGATACGCATACTCTTGATTTACATTGGAAGTTGTTTGCGGATGGTGGAAGTTTTTGGGAACCTCACGTGAGATTTTATCAACAATCCGCCGCCGATTTTTACTCAACTTATTTAGATCAAAGTGAAGAAGTTCCTCCATTTATTAGTGCTGATTACCGTATCGGCGAAATGTCGAGCATTACTTTAGGCTTAAAATACGGATTTGAAGTTAATAAAGACCAACGCGCAGAAGTAAGATTAGAATACTACCGTCAAACTCCAAAATCAGTTGGGACTGAGCGAGTTGCTGGTCTAGAAAATTTAGACTTGTATCCTGAGTTAGACGCTGTTTATTTACAGGTTAATTACTATTTCTAAATATCGTCTTGAACTAGTCAATAAATCTAAACCTAACCATTCGTATTATCAGATTTCTTTTAATGCGATGGCTAGCCCTTGTGAAGTTCTTATAAAAACACAAGACAAGATATTTTGCGAAAAATTAGCACAACTAACCACCTCAGAAGTTAGCCGTATTGAAAATAAATATAGTCGCTATAAAACTACCAACTTGCTATCGAAGATAAACTCTTCTAATGGCGGTTCAATCGAAATAGATAATGAAACTTTTCAACTGCTTAATTATGCAAAAGAGATTTTTGATCTAAGTGATGGCCTATTTGATATTTCATCTGGCGTTTTAGGAAAAATTTGGACGTTTAAGAATCAAATTAACATTCCCGACAACCAAGATATCAAGAAAGCATTATCACAAATTGGTTTCAATAAAATCAATTACACCGGCAAAAACATTTCACTACCAAAAGGTATGAAAATTGATTTTGGCGGAATAGGGAAAGAATATGCAGTTGATCAAGTCGCAAAAATTTTAAACGCTCATTGTAAAATTAAAAGTGATAATTTTTTAGTCAATTTAGGCGGCGATTTATTTGCGAAAGATTACAACAATACAGATGATGAACTTCAAAATGAGGCATGGAAGGTAGGATTAGAAAATCCCAAAAGTGGTTATATCAATCTTTTAAATGGTGCTGTCGCCACAAGCGGAACAAGTCAACGTTCATTTATTCAAAACGGAAAAACTTACAGCCATTTGCTAAACCCTAAAACAGGCTGGCCTATTGAAAACCCTCCTTCGTCAGTGACCTGTTTTGCGGAAACCTGTGTGCTTGCTGGTACTTACTCTAGTTTAGCTATGTTGCAAGGAAGTGATGCCGAATCATTTCTTGAATCAGAAGAAATAGAACACATTCTAGTTCGTTAAATCTTTACCACTTATCTCTTTTAGAACGCAATGCGATAAATACATCTTTATCATCGGGGTTATCAAGTGATAAATTATCTATAATTTCAGTGTTATTCAACCGCATAAAAGTATTAAATGATTTTTCATTTTCGATAGTCATGACTATATCACCCGGCTGATAGTTCACCTGCGATACTTGTTCTAACCACTCTTTTGCAATGATATTACTTGGCTCAAAATTTAACGTGAAGCGTAAGTTATTTTCTAAATAATCATGCCCTGGATAAACTAAAACACTGTCATCTAATGTTTGAAATTGCTGGCTTATGGTTTTATACATAATTTCAGAATCGCCATTATGGCAATTTCCAACACCCGCATTAAATAAAGTATCTCCTGTAAAAATAGCTTTTTCTTTTCCATTTTCGATCACAACAAAACAAAGATGCGCAAAAGTGTGTCCGGGAGTATCTAATGTTTTTAATTGACTATTGGTATCCAAATCAATCAACTCATTGGCAACCAACTCTCGACTTAACCCTGGAATTTTTCCTTTACCATTAGTATGAGCCCAAACTTCACACGAATACTGATCAACCAAAGCTTGATTACCTTGAGTATGATCCCAGTGTTCATGAGTATTAATAATACGGGTCAAAACTAAATTATTTTCTGATAAAAAAGATTTAATTTCATCTGCATCCCAAGGGTCGATCACAATTGCCGTTTCATTATCAAACTCTAAAATATAAGTGAAATTTCTTAATTGATTTTTTGTGTAAATTTGATGTATTTTCATAATGGCGGATTCCTAATGACTTACTTACTTACTTTTATTCAATAAAATATTTATTAATGACTCTAGTTGTAATTAATCGAAATTGTATCACCAACCCGTATTTTACCAAGACTTCTTGGTATCAAGTTCATTCCAAAAAAGACACCTTTTTCATCCTTAACACCATTTACATTCTTCCTATATTGACTCAATGTTTTTAATGGCTCACCATTTTCATCTTTTGTTCCTGTATTAGGATCAATGGTAGTTAATATACACCGACTACATATTTTAACCGTTTCAAACTCAACATCACCGATACTTATATTTCGCCATTGGTCTTCGTCAAATGCTTCACAACCTTCCACAACAATGTTTGGTCTAAAACGATTCATTGAGACAGGCTTAGAAAGTTTTAAATTTAGATCGTCTAGAGATGCTTGTGATATAACCAGAATTGGAAATCCATCAGCAAAACTAACTATGTCGGTTTTGCTAGAAAATAATGGATCTGTTTTTCTTGGGGTTAAGCTGTCATATGCCACTAAAAAAACTTCAAAGCCAAGATACTCGCAAAACCATTGATTAATCCGCTTATTGGCTGAGAAAACTGAACAGGTATCTTTCCAAACGGTGACTATTTTTTTATTATCTGTAATGTCACCTTTTGAAAAGACTAAATCATTTTTATTTCGGGCCTGAATTAGAAAACTGTTTATTTGCTCGCTTACAGAAACAAGCGCTAAACTCGGATATTTTCTTTGTGTAATAAACTGATTATTACAATCAACTAGCATAAAAATTCGGTCACTGCTTAAACCTTTACGCTCAACCGAGATTTGCTCCTTCGAAATTCGGCCCAACGATTTAATTGGGTAAATATTTATCTCAGAAACTTTAATCATATAAACATTCTCAACTTTATTTTTTATCTTCTTTTAATGGAAAAACTAAGTCTTCTAACCCGTTGATTTTTATTTCTAGCAGTAAATGCATCAATTCACCCAATTTTCCTTGTGGAAATCCTTGCCGACCAAACCAAACTAAATAAGGTTCAGGCAGATCAATTAAAAACTGACCTTTATATTTCCCAAATGGCATTTTAGTGATGGCGAGTTTATTTAAGTTTTCAGGTTCAAACATCGTTATTCATTACTCTTTTATCAATCATCAATACTATCGCTTTTTGCGCTTTTTCTTTTTGCCTTTTTTACCATCATCTTTTTCGGCTTTAAGTCGAATTTGCTCTTCAACCTCTACCATTTCACTTTTAATCATGTCAGGCGTTTCTAAACTGATGTTACCGAGTATTGAAGATCTAAATTCGTGAACTAATATTTTACAAACACGATCCAAATCAATCCGTCCGCCGCGTTGTAAACAGCCTCTAATACGGCCAATATCTTCAAGTAACGTTGTTGTATCTTCTGATAATCCATCCAATTTAAAATTTTGCAGTAAAGCATCAGGATAAGTTTCTCTAAAATATTCCACCGCATAATAAGCGATATCATCATATTCAAGTACGGTGTCTTTAATTGCCCCGGTAATTGCTAGACGGTAGCTACTATTCGTATTGTCAATTTTTGGCCACAAAAAACCCGGTGTATCCCAAAGAATAATTCCCTCATCTAAGTCTATTCTTTGTTGCCTTTTTGTCACTGCCGGCTCATTGCCTACCTTTGCAATGGCTCTATTACTTAAAATGTTGATGATGGTCGATTTACCGACGTTAGGAATTCCCATAATCATCGCGTTTATAGGTTTTTCTTTCGCCTTAAAATCAGGTAAAAGTTGGTGACATAATTTAATTAACTTTCTCACATCTTCTGGTCTTTTTGCTGTAATTGGAAGTGAGCGTGTATCTTGATGGCTATCGAACTCTTCACACCAGAGCTTAGTTATTACCGGATCGGCTAAATCAATTTTATTTAATATTCTAATAATCGGGCGTTTCTTATCACTATCTTCTAATATTGTAGCAACAGCAGGATTGGTGCTACTGTATGGAATACGAGCGTCTACCACCTCGATAACCAAATCAACCTTTGGTAGCGCCTCTTTTATTTCTTTTTGGGCTTTGTGCATATGCCCGGGATACCATTGAATGGTCATAGTTTATTTCGATTACGATATTTGGGTATTATTATCGCTTAAAGGATGGTTCATTAGATAGAGAATATTTTCAATTATTTCTAATTTTTAAATAACTCTAGCTTTCTGTGCTAAAATATTTATGTCAATTTATAAACAAGGTTTTCAATTATTGATAGTGAAAGACGCCAATACCACTAGATAGCCCAGAACAGCATATATCTGAAAATAATACATCAGAAAAAATTCAAACATCAGTATTCAAATGTGATTAATGCTTATACGTCAAAAACCTGAAAATTTAGCTTTTGAATGTGAAAATCTTGGTTTAGAAAGTATCACCCATTTGCGCTGAATTGTAGAGCTAAATTCAGGCGATCCTAGTGTGCTTGAACGGGATTTACACACCCTCTGTAAAGAAAATGATTAACTCCTAACCTTACATTTCTCGATGTTCTAATTAATAGCTTAGACACTCTGATTTTTATTGTTATTTTAGCAACTATGCTATTGATGAGTCTTTTTGGTTTTATTTTTTCAAATACAGTGAGTGAAAAGTATCGATTATTAGAAGAGCTTGCAATTGAAGATGGTTTAACGGGAGCCGTTAATCGACGGGCTCTAATGAGTAAGCTAGATGAAATTGTAGCAATAGGGGCCGGGCGCAATCAAGTACATGTTGCGGAATAAATTCGAAACTAATTATTTAAATATCAGGGTTATTTTTATGCCTCCGGTACGTTTTAAACTCTTCAAGCCGATGTCAAAATAGAGAATAAATGCGACTCGGAAGCTTTATCAACTAAAGCTCAGCCATTTGAATCAATGCATCTTGTAAGTTACTAACGCCTTTAATATCCATTCCTTCAATAACACCTTTAGGTTGATTAGCTTTAGGTACGATAGCTTTTATAAAACCGTGTTTAACGGCTTCTTTAATACGCTCTTGTCCATTAGGCACCGGTCTTATTTCCCCAGCTAAACCAACTTCTCCAAAAATAATCAAATCTTGTGGTAAAACTTGATTTCTAAGGCTTGAAACGATTGCTAATAGCTGTGCCAGATCAGCGCTAGTTTCCATTACTTTTACGCCGCCTACCACATTAAGAAAAATATCTTGGTCATGACAGAAAATTCCTCCATGACGAGATAAAACAGCTAACAGCATTGCCAATCGATTTTGATCAAGACCAACCGCAACACGCCTAGCTTGACTGCCATGAGATTCATCAACTAAAGCTTGAACTTCCACCAGCAATGGACGTGAACCCTCCCAAGTCACAGTCACAGCGCTACCTGAAGATGCTTGTTGGTAACGAGAAAGAAATATTGCTGATGGATTTTGGACTTCTTTTAAACCTTCTTCTGTCATCGCAAAAACACCTAACTCGTTTACTGCACCAAATCTATTTTTTACTGCTCGTAACATACGATAACGTCCATCTCGTTCGCCTTCAAAGTAAAGTACGGCATCTACCATGTGTTCTAAAACTCTTGGTCCTGCTAAAGAGCCATCTTTAGTCACATGACCAACAACAAAAAGAGCAATGCCTTTTTGTTTTGCAAATCTTACTAATTGCGCTGTACTTTCCCTTACTTGTGCCACTCCGCCTGGAGCCGACTGTAAGTGCTCTGTATAAATGGTTTGAATTGAGTCAATAACCATCACATTCGGTTGTGATCCATTTTTCTCCCCGACTTGAGCAGTCGCTATAATGGTTTCTACTTTGGTTTCTGTTAATAAACTTAATTTATCGCCACTAAGTCCTAAACGTTTTGCTCTCATAGATATTTGCTGTGCTGACTCTTCACCGGTTACATAAACGGCATTTAACGATTCACCTAAACGACACATCACTTGCAATAAAATAGTAGATTTACCGATACCAGGATCGCCGCCTAACAAAACTACGGAGCCTGGCACTAAACCACCACCTAACACTCGATCCAATTCACTCAAGCTGGTTGCTATTCGCTTAGTATTTTCATGCTTAACATCACTTAGTTTTTGTAGTTGGCTCGCGGTACCAGAATAGCCTGCGAATCGACCCGTTTTGGTTTCACCATCAGCGCCAACTTGTTCAACTAAGCAATTCCACTCGCCACAATCTCCGCATTGACCTCCCCATTTTGGAGAAACGGCACCACATTGATTACAAACATATTGAATTTTAGATTTTGCCATTATTCGATTACTCTTTCTTTATTTGAAGGGGTCGGAGTCGCTATTGACGATAAATTCGAGTTCTAATTTAATGTACCTCCTAACTATAAAGGCAATACTTTTGTGTTAGAGCGACTCCGACCCCGTTTGTAGAAACGGTTAATACAAGGCTTTTAATTGCTCGTACGCTTCTTTGATTTGCATAAACTTAATATTGTCACCACCTTTATCAGGATGAAACTGAATAGCTAATTGATTATATCTTCTTTTGATTTGAGATCGACTGAGATTGTTTAAATCTTGCAAACCTAAACATTTAATAGCATCCGTTTTTTTATCCAACGATAAATATTTTTTCCAAAATAGTTCCAACAACTCTTGGACTTCTTTATCGGGCAGATACAAATTATTTTTTTCCAAATAGAAAGTTTTTAACTCAATTGATACACTATCAGTCACCGCACAGCTTTCAGAAAGCTGCTTTTTCTTTGTTTTTTTTTCTGGGTGGACGGAAGATTGCTCACTCACTATCAACTTTATGGAAAGAGCACTTATTTCCAGCAGTCTTCCGCTTGGAAGAAGCACTTCTGACAACAAATAAAGATGATGAAAAAGAAAAAAGTGTTTTTTGAATAAACTAGGCGATTTTCCTAAGTCACTAAAAAAACCGTGCTCCACGCCTAAATCTTCACTTAAATCAGTCATTAAATCAAACTCTTTGATGTATGAAGGCTTTGATTCTAAATAATCTAGAAGTATTTGTTGTTTAGGTTCCATATTAAATAATGCTAATATAAGTAAAATTGACCATGACTCTTAGACAATGATATGAAAGACGAGAATACACAAAAGCATAACACAGACGACAAATCACTAAACGAAAAATCACCAAGTGAAATTAAAAAACCTGGTCCACTGCAAATAATCGGCAGCGTTTTGGCGGCTATGGTAGGTATTCAATCAGAAGATAATCGAAAACGTGACTTTACTTCGGGCCAAATAGGTAACTATATTTTTGTTGGAATTATTGTCGTGATTATATTTATATTGACTTTAATTTCAGTCGTTAATAACATTCTTGAAGAAGCTGGCATGTAGATGTTAAAAGTCTTTCGTGCCAATAAAGGAGACCAAGTTAGAGTCGCCAACCTATTCGACCAGTATCGTGTCTTTTATAAAATGAAAAGCGACATAAAGTCTGTTAGAAAATTTATCAACGAGCGGTTAAATAACAAAGATTCAATCATCTACTTAGCACAACTCTCTGGTGACTCATGTGGCTTCATTCAAATTTACCCTGCTTTTTCGTCAGTTGCGATGAGGCCTATTTGGATTCTAAATGATCTTTTTGTCGATCAAAGTTATCGAAATAAGGGATGCGCTAAAGCTTTAATGGAGCAGGTTAGAGCCGATGCAACAACAAGTAATATTTTTTCTATAAAGTTGGCAACCGCAGTTAATAATTATCAAGCAAAAGAATTATATGAGTCTATTGAATATAAAAAAATTGACCAGTTTGATAACTATAGTCTTAAGGTTTAACTTTAAGGCGTGATTCATAGTTAACCTTGGGGATATGAAAATGAACAAACTAAAAACAAAAATTCCACCTCCAATCATAGCGTTTTGTTTCGGTTTAATTATGTGGGCAATGAGTCTTTATTTACACTTATATTTATATTTATTAGAGCATTTCAGTCTGTTTTGGATCGCATTAACTTGCATTGCCATTGGCTTATATTTGAATATTGTATCGTTTATTAACTTTGTAAAACATAAAACTACCGTTAATCCAATATCACCAAAAAAGGCTTCTAAGCTTGTTATAAATGGTTTTTATCTATTTACAAGAAACCCGATGTATTTAGGGATGGTATTTATTTTACTAGGTTGCGCTTTTCTTTTTGGAAACATTGGTTGCTTTTTAATTCTGCCATTTTTCATCTCAACAATGAACTATTTGCAAATAGAACCAGAAGAAAAGGTACTAGAAAAAAACTTTGGCAAAAGTTATTTGGATTATAAAATGACTGTTAGACGCTGGTTATAGATACACTTTCAACAAACTAGCCAATAAAAACGTTTGGTGACACATTAAAACGCAGTGCTAACTCTTTAACATGCCTAAGGGTTAAAGAGCGTTTTGCATTAAGAATTTCAGATACCACACCTTGACTACCAATTTCTTTAAGTTCTGATTGACGAACGCCATGTAACTTAATTAAATATTGTAATGATGCTAAAGAGCCACCGTCTAAACTCTCAATGTTTTTTCTTTCATATTTTTCTGCGGCTGTTGCCATTGCTTCAATTAAACCTGTTATATGGCTATTCGAGCTATTTTCTACTAACTCCATCGCATCTTTAATATTAGAGATAAGTGTCTTATAGTCTTCTTGATTTTGTGGGCAGCCGATAGCTGGTGCTACCATATTCCAGTGTTGCATTGCATTTTCTAAACTTGGATTCATGTTAGGTCCTTTATATAGTACGTTCTCTGGTACAAAATTTAATTATTCTTTTTCTTTATGTAAATCAACTCAATCAGTGTTTCCATCAACCACATCATCAACTAGTACAACTTGCGCATCAAAGTTAATAAAGGTTATGGCTAAAAGAGTCGTTTCTGGAATCGGAAATTTAAAGGAGTTTTTAAAGCCACGAATATATCCAAAGGCTTTACGTAACTCTTCTGGTGATTGAAATTCTGATTTTCGCATAATATGATACCAACCCTGCAAATGCTGATGAGCATTTGGATACCTTTCTTGCGCTTCGAGAATCCGATTGACGGCAACAACTTTCAACTACATATCTCCCCGTGGAAATCTACTGACCCTATCTACAGAAAAAATATCTCTTGAAGAGTGGGATTCGGTAGCAAGCCTTCTCTCTTTCATTGTAACAGAAAAAGGGTTGATAATAAAATCTGTTAAAGCGAGATTGCGAGCTGTATTTCTAATTGCTTTATTTATTAAAGAATTTTTTTGATTTTTAATCATTATTATCATATTCAACTACGTTTTATATACGTTTATATAATATACAATATTAGATAAAAAATCAAAACTCAAATGAGAAATGAGAAATGAGAAATGAGAAATTGATGTAATAAATAGAGCTAAAACATCGCGAAAGAGTAACACTATCTCAAGTTGCCTATTAAATCAGCACCCTATGGGCAATATTTTCGTTATACTCTCTTAAAATTTTTGCTAGTCAACTTGCTTAAATCAATTGTGAAGGTAAATTAACAATGTACCCAACTATATATCAATCAGAAACCTTCACTATTGGAAGTTATGGTTTAATGTTAGCCATCGCTTACCTATTAGGACGTTGGTATTTCTTACGACAAATAGCTACGCAAAGTGACCTAAAGTTTAATAGTGAAGTTTTAATCATTATGCTATTAAGTTTTGGCGTGATAGGCGCTAAATTAATGTTTGTTCTCAAAAACCCTGATAAATCACACTTATTATTTAACGGGACTGGTTTTTCGAGCCAAGGCGCATTGTTAGGCGCTATTCTAGCCAGCCTTCTATTTACTTACTTAAACAAAATTCCCTTACATAAGATTTTAGATAACGCTGCACCAGCCGCTATTCTCGCTTACGCTATTGCAAGAATGGGATGTTTTTTATCTGGTGATGATTGTTATGGCATTGCAACTGATTTGCCATGGGCAATGAGTTTTGCGCAAGGAATTGCGCCGACAGATGACCACGTTCATCCATTACCATTATACGAAATCATATATTCAACGATCATTTTCTTAATTTTGAGCGGGCGTAAAATAGCTAAACCAATCCCTTATGAACCTTTTTTCATGCTACTTGGTCTATGGGGTGTTTGTCGATTTGTAATTGAATTTATCAGCACTAATGAAAAAGTAGTGTTTGGAATGAGTGGCTCTCAAACTGGTGCTTTAATAATGTTTTTTTCTTCCGGTGTGTATTTTCTTTTTTTTAGCAAAAAGCTCTAAATGAACGATGTCAATACAGAAAAATCGGTTTCTACAATCATAAGCTCAGATCAATACTTAACCGCAAACAATCTACGAATTTGTTACAGCGTATATGGTGATAAAAATAAGCCTGCTATTTTTTTAATCATGGGGCTAGCCACTCAGATGATCGCTTGGTCGGACGATTTTTGCTAAAGTTTAGCTTATGCTGGATATCCAGTAATACGTTACGACAATCGTGATATAGGACTTTCAGAAAAATAACAATCCGCAAACCTGCTTCCTTACCAAAACTGATGATAAGACGCTGGCTAGGTTTAAAACTAAAGATTCCCTGCACTCTGCACGATATGGCGGATGATTCCATAGGGATACTAGATGCTTTAAATATCGAATAGGCACACTTTGCTGGCTCTTCAATGGTCGGTATGATTGCTCAGTTAATTGTTTCTAAATATCCTTGCAGAAGTCTTTCTTTAACTTCCATTATGTCGAGTTTGGGTAATCCAAAGTTACCTAGTGCAAGCTCAAAGGTAAACAAAGTCTTGATACAACGACCTAAAACACAAAACGAAGATGACATCGTGAACCATGGCATCTAAATTTGGCGAACTATAGAAAGTCTAGACTACCCAACCAGTGATGAAGTTTTAAGGAAAAAATCTTAGACAGTTTCAGACGAGCATTTTATCCTCAAGGTCATCTTAATCAATTGGCTGCGACTATCGAAAATGGCGATCGTCGCCTATTTTTTAAAAAAATTAATACTCCAACGTTAGTTATTCACGGAAAAGCGGTTGCTTTAGTACCAATAGAGTGTGGGATTGATACGGCTAAATATATAGAGAATTCAGAACTTAAATTGCTCGAAGGCATGGGACATGATTTACTTAAAGAACTTGTTCCTAAACTAGTACAAATGATCATGCAACATATTGAATCGGTTAATCGAGGCTAGCTCCACCCCCCAGTGGGAACGCTAAGGGCTTTTTGGTTACTTTACCTCGTGGTACCTACTTGGTTGCAGCTCATGGCAAAACTAACTTATGTCCATGGATGGACTGTATGCTGTTTTTGCAAGAGCAAAAAAACTGCCGCAGGCAAGCGAAGCGAAATCTCTTTGATCTCAACTTAAAATTTCAATCATTAAATACCGGATGAAAAAGCCGCCTTAATCCTCTGAGTAAAAATATCTGCTTCCTCAAACCCAACAGCTCTCAATCTCTGATTCTCATTTCCATTCTTATCAAAAAACAAAATACTAGGCAAACCTCTAACCCCAAAATGTTTCATCAACGCTTTATCTTCAGCATCATTAGTTGTCACATCCGCTTGAATAAGAACAGTGTTTGAAAGCGCACTCACCACATCAGGATGAGGAAACACCTTTTCTTCAAACTCATAACAAGCGGTGCAACTCACCGCAAAGAAATCAAACATCGCTGACTGCCCGTTTGCATTGGCTTCTGCCACTTGTTGCTCAACATCTTGAATGGTTTTAACCCTAGTAAAATGTGTTTTATTTTCATCCTGTAATTTTAATTTTTCATAAATATGTGTTCCAGCCGACAATCCTTTTAACGGTTTTAGTAAGTCTTTATTACCCATAGACGCACCGACCATTAACAACAAACCATAAACAAAGATAAACACCCCAACACCTTTCCAAAGCTTAGCGATATTGGACTCAACTTGAGACAAAGCTCCCATATAAGTTGCGGTAACAATCATTAACACAGACCATAAAACCATATTCAGCGTTTCATGAATTAAATGTTTAGTAATGTAAAGCGCCATGCCAATCATGCCAACACCAAAAGCCGCTTTAACGCTATTCATCCAGCCGCCAGCTTTCGGCAACAGCTTACCGCCACCCACACCGACCAACAATAATGGAATTCCCATTCCAACGGCGAGTGAATAGAGAGCAACACCGCCAATGACCGAATCACCAGTTTGAGCAATATAAAGTAAAACACCCGCCACTGGCACGGTCACACAAGGGGAAACCACTAAGGCCGATAAAACCCCCATTGCCGAAGCGCCCATTAAGGTGCCGCTTTCTTGACTGTTAGAGACATTGGTTAACTTATTTCGCATACCCGATGGTAATTGCAATTCATAAAAACCAAACATAGACAGCGATAACAAAACAAATATCACCGCCGCAGGCACCACAAACCAAAAGGATTGTAAGGAGTTACTATTGATATCCACTCCGAATAAACTGGTGGCACTGCCAACCACAAAACCAATAATAGCAAAGGGAATAGCCATGGATTGGGTATAAGTTAATGACAATAAAAAGGATTTCTTAGTGGTTATACTTTCACCTTGACCGACAATAATGCTCGATAAAATAGGTACCATCGGTAAAACGCAGGGCGTAAAGGCCAAACCGATCCCTAGTAGAACCATATACAGTACTATTTCTAGCAGACTTTTATCACTTAAAAAGTTAGACACTTTTTCTTGCTCAGGGACAAATTCAGCAGTGTTATTAGGTGTCGCAGATTTAGACTCTGCAGTTTGACTCGCTAACGCATCGTCATTCGTTACAACACTTTCACTCACTGAGGAAGCCATTAATTGATAGGTTTTTTCTTCCGGCGGATAACACAATCCCGCTTCTGCACAACCTTGATATTCGAGGGTAAAAGAAAAATCTTTTTGCTGAGCCGTGTAAGGCACACTGATTTCTAGGTTATGATAATAAACTTCCACATCACCAAGGTATTCATCCACTTTTTTCTTTCCAGCCGGAATATACGCATCAGCAAGTACCGCACCAGTACTATTAAAAGCAAAACGACTTCGGTAAAGATAATAGTCATTGGCGATTACAAAACGCACAATCACTTCATCATCAAGTACTTCGGAGCTGACTTTAAAGGCATCGTCCACATCTAGAAACTCCGAGCTTCCGCCAAACAGGTCTTCTAGATTAACCTCTTCCTCTGCTTTTAATAATGGCTGGCTGAATAAGCTGGCAATCAGCAGTGGCTTAATCAATATAAGCAGGATATTTTTCATTATTTAACTTGTCCCATTAACTTGTCTATTAAATTAGCCTCGTTAACTTATCCAGTTGATTTGTGAAACGCCATTTTGAGTCGCGTCTTCTAATGCTTGATTACTTCTTTCTAACCATTGATATGCGTTAAAGTTACGCTCAACTTCAGAAATTCCCATACTAACACTTAAAAAACGAGGTTGCTGGTCTAGATCAAAGCTTAATGTTGCAAACTGCTCCTGAATATTTCGCATCACTTCAGACCAATGATTTTTATTGCCTGACGTCAAAATAACACCTAATCGATTGGCGCCAACATGACCGATCACATCGGTTTGACGAAGCCGCTTTTTAAGTATTTGTGTGAGCTGATTAATGGCATTATTGATAAACGAAAATTGAGATTTCTGTATTAAATCATCTATATCATCTAACTGAATTAAAACAAGTGCCAGTTTTGTATTAGAACGTGTTGACCTTGCGCTTTCTGATGCGATAATTTGCTTAAACTTATTTGGATAGGAAATGTTTGTATCAGGGTTAATATCAATTTTCGGGCTAAGTGATCTAAATTTTTGGGTATATATACTTGCCATAAACATTAACTGCTCTTTTTGTACAGGCTTCACAATAAATGAAGTTCCTCCAGACATGAACGCTTGATTTTGTTTCCTGAGGTTTTCTTCAGCGGACAAAAATATAATAGGCAGGTGTGCGTATCGAGGCATTTGCCTAATCATCTGAGTCAACTCAATTCCTGATGAATCGGGCATTTGCATATCCATCAAAATCGTTTCTGGATCAAACCCCCTAATTGCCTCAAGAAGGATGGCTGGATTATTCACAACACGAATGTCAAAGTGCCCTTTTTGCAAAACTTTTTCATAATATCTTGCTTGAGCTTTAGAATCTTCCATCACTAAAATGCGACTAGGCGTTTCGTAATTTAAATCGAATGAAAGTTCAATTTGGTCAAACAAGCAAGACAAAGATAGCGGCTCTATCGCAAACCCCGTTCCTTTATTTCTTATTGCTCTGAGGCGGTTTTCTTGGTTATCTTTATTAGCCGTAAAAATCAGAGGAGTATTTTTAATCTCAATCATTTCATCTAATAAAACTTTTAATTCATCTGTTGCGCCTAATGGGGCAATAATAATGCTGTTATCGAGTAGCTGAGATTTATCAATACAATCTAACAAGTTATTTTCATTTAAATATTCTATACCTAACGAGTCTAACTGTAATAATAACCCGTTATAATGTTCCAGCTCCAAAGGTGTTTGAAATTCAAGGCTAGTCAAAAAAATCAAATTACTTTTATCATGGTAAAGAGCCAAATGAGCTAACTCTTGGCTTTCATCTGTTTTACTTTGAGTGACAGTGACGTTCTTTAAATCATCATTAATATTATCTAAGTCTGATAACACCTCTTCTGCAAAATCAATATCTATTATTGGATTAACTATCGTCTCTACAATAGTTAATGGTTCTATGATGTCTATAACTTCTGCGATGTCTATAACTTTTGAGGAACCTATAACATCTTCAGCGTCAATGACTTGTGTAATTTCTATCGCTTCTGCGACCTCTATTTTACCAGCTATTTCTTTTACTTTCGTCGTATTTGAGTTTGAGTCAAGTTTAGGAATTTGGCTTTCATCAATTTTATTTTTTTTTCTCTTAATCGGTGTAATTGATTTAAGCTGTTTTTTTTGTGGTTTTATTCCAAGCGATAGTTTATTCGCGTGTTCAGAAAGGCGTTTGGCAAGCCGAAGCAATAGTGGTTTTTGAGATTGCAACGACTCTCGATTCATAGAAAGTTGTTTAATCAATTGGTTTAATATCTTTGCGGTGGTGTCAAACTCTTGTTCAATACAAGACTCTCGCGTTTCGGTTACTTGAGATAAAAGCGCTTTTAAGCGCAATTCATTCACTTCATTCGCCGCAATATCACCCAAAAAGCGGGCAAACTGTTTTAATTTTATCGGCGTTCGCCTTAAAAATTGTTTTTGAACATCATTGGTCACTTGGTTTTCCAACATACTACCTTTTCCACTCTCTTATTTTCAGTTCTTTCAATTTAAAATTAGTGTCTCTAACATCCACTTTATATAAAATGGATTAATACCTATTAATTATCGACTAAATAACAACTAAATCAAACTTAACCGACTAGGATTGTGATGAAACCCCCTTGTAACCTGATATTTGGGCAGTTGAATTAAGATAACTGGAGGCGTTACAATAGAATCTAATTCAAATATTCCAAAAAACTGGGATTATCCATGTTTCGATTTATGTTGTTTC
>JBLIBL010000042.1:0-26722 GCA_047633355.1 Polaribacter sp. | reverse complement strand
TTCCATCATGTGATGAATAGGGGAAGAAATAAGCAGGCGATATTCCATAATAGCGACTATTTTGAAGCCTTTCTCACCACATTAAAAGAAGCCAGTGAGCGTTATGACGCCATCATTCACGCTTATTGCCTTATGACAAATCATTATCATCTCTTAATTGAAACCCCAAAAGCTAACCTTAACCAAATAATGCAACATATAAACGGTAAATATACCCAATGGCATAACCGTAAACGAGGAATGGCTGGAACACTATTTCGAGGACGTTATAAATCAGTATTAGTCGATGAAGATAGTTACCTTTTACAGCTATCACGATATATCCACCGAAACCCACTTGAAGTAAAACGAAAAATGGTCGAGCAACTAGAGGACTACCCCTGGTCAAGTTATCCAGCCTACATCAATAAAGCAAAATCGCCATCATGGCTTTATCGAGAGAAAACTTATCAAATGCTAGCTCAAAGAAATCGTTATCGAGGTTACACCGATTATGTCGAGAAAGGTATTGATGAAGACATTAAACGATTTTATGGCAAAAACAATATCTTGGGCGTACTCGGTAGCAAAGACTATCGAGAAGAGCGAAAGGATGAAGTTGAAAATACGGATCTCTTAGCACTAAGGCAAGCATTGCAAGATAGACCAGAGATTAAAGAAGTACTCAATTTGATGACTAAAATTACCGATCTAAAAATGGTTGATTTAAGAAGACCAGGTAAAGCTAACCCAACTCATTCTGCAAAAAGAGCGTTTGCCATTTATGCGTGTAAGACTTATTCTGGCGCCACTTACAAATCCATTGCTGAATATTTCAACCTTTCTCATGTTGGTAGTGTATGCTATCCGCTTGCTCGTATAAAAAAGGAAATAGCTGGAGGGGGTTGGAGAAAGGAAATTAAAGAGATAGAAAACGAGTTTTATATTGTAAAATATACATAACCCCTAATTCTTTTCATGACCCCTAATTCTTTTGGGAGCGGTTCAGGTAACTGGCCGTTCTACCATAACTGTGTTTAATTCAATAATGGTATCTTAACTGAGCAATGAGAAGGGAATCATCGTGAACTTTATAGACAATTCTGTGTTCATAGTTTATCCGACGAGAGCAATAACCAGAGAGAGCATGTTTCAATGGCTCAGGCTTTCCAATGCCATCAAATGGCTCTCTTTTAATATCTTTAATAAGTACGTTAATTCGCTTAAGTATTTTCTTATCTGTCTTTTGCCAATATAAGTAATCTTCCCATGCTTTTTCTGCAAAAATCAACTTCACTCAATCAATTCCTTTTCTTGACCTTTCCCATCTTCTAGTTCAGCAATAGATTCTATCAGTCGACGAGTGTTTTTAGGGCTGCGCAAAAGATAGGCCGTTTCTTCCAGAGCTTGGTAGTCATCCATCGAAATCATAACTACTGCACCTTCACCTTTACGTGTAATAGCAATTGGGGCATGATCATCACAAACTTGATCCATTTTTTTAGCAAGGTTGCCACGAGCAAAGGTATAGCTTATACTTTCCATAATCTTAGTCCTGTACATGTACAAATTTACGTACATATTCTAGCAACGCATAACAATTCCGTCAAGAGGGATTCCATAAGTCGACACGTTTTTTGAATAGCAAAAAAATGCCAATTTATTACACCCCTTACGGAAGGCGTTGGGCAATGGAATTCAAAATTAATAGTTTAAAAACCACTGGATTTATTATTTTATTTATGGAAGAAATCCCCTTAATTCGCCAATGCAGTATTGAGGAGTTAATTAATTATGGTATCCGATTTTAAGTTTATTGCTCTTGATAAAAAAGAGTTTGATTTATTCATGAATTTGAATGACGAAGATCTTGAAAAACATCATGCAAAATGGATGACTGTAGATGAAGATCCCGGATATCCTTGTCGTGTATCACTAGAAGATGCAAAAATTGGAGAAAGGGTTCTTTTTTTGCCTTATTGGCATCATGATGTTGAATCTGCATATAAGGCTATGGGAACTGTTCTTGTAAGAGAGAACGCTAAAACGACTAAACCTCAAGTTAACCAAGTCCCACAAATGCTTCTACATAGACTTCTGTCAATAAAAGCTTATGACTCTAATAATATGATGGTAGGTCATGATATTGCGGAAGGTTCAGAGTTGGAGTTCAAATTAAAAGAGCAATTTAAAAACACTAAAGTTGAATATATTCATCTTCATTACGCAAGCCCAGGTTGTTTTTGTAGCACAGTGAGTCGCGCCTAAGATGCTGTTAAACAAGGACATGCTCCTTCGCCGCTTGTTTTAGCCAGCCATTACTTTCCACTTAGCAGGCATTAGGTGAATAAAATCAAAGGGGGACGTTGTTAATAGATTTTGAATTTCTTTAATGGATAACAACAAAACTACAGTTTCACGAGTATCAATAATTCCTAGATGAAATTTAAATATGCCACATTTCATGCATTGGCAGGCGTGACTCTTTGTTAACATTTGAATCTACGTCTTTGTTTTCATTTTCGCTTACTTTATTATTAGTTAAATATTGAGTCATAATATCTCGGTCTAAATGGGGAGCAAATAACTCGACAAATGTCAGCATATATTTACGGATCAATAGGTTTTTATTAAATGCAATCCATGTTGTGCATCTAGGTAACAGTCCTTTTGTTGAATAGCCGATCAGATCTGAGTCGATATTTTTATCGTAAGCCATTTCCGCGATAACTCCAATTCCGAGGTTTTCTCTGACATAGGTTTTAATTACATCCGCATCCCGTGCGGTAAATACTATTTTGGCTTGTAAATTTTGTTGGTTCATTGCTTTTACTAAACCAGAGTTACCACTGCTGGGCTCTTTGTAAGTAATGATAGGGTACTGGGCAATGTCTTTTAAAGTGATTTTATTTAAATCACCTAAAGGGTGATCTTGAGGAAACATGACTACGCGATCCCATTCAAAGCAGGGGATTTTAATAATATCGGGATGCAGGCTTTGATTATCAGAAGCAATCGCGAAATCAATTTTTTGGTTAAGTATTAATTGAGTGATGTGATCGATTGATGCTTGTTGTAGATCAATGGTGAGATTATTATATCGTTGATGAAATTGTTTTAAGACGCTTGGTAATACGTATTTAGCTTGAGTTTGTGTTGTGGCTAGACGAAATTGACCACTTTCAACTTTATTTTTATCGTCAGATAAACGTTTGATGTTTTCAACTGACTGAATTGCTTTTCGAGCATGTAAAACCACTTGTTCACCTGTTTCCGTTAAGCCGACTAACTGTTTTCCATTTCTTCTAAATATATTTAAATCCAACTCGTCTTCAAGTAATTTAAGCTGCTTGCTGATGCCCGGTTGCGAGGTATAGATACGTTCAGCTGCGGTGGTAATATTAAAGTTGTTTTCTACTATCGCTAATAAATATTTTAATTGGTTGAGTTTCATTTACGTTGTTTCATTTACGTTGTTTCATTGATGTTGTTTCATTGATGTTTTATTGCGACAAGCTCTTCTTGTGGCTGTCTAACTTAACACTCAATTAATAACCATGCTATTCCAATCAGTTATTTAGATAGAGCAAATGCTTATTTTGCGGCTGCTTAGCGGTATGTTCTCATAGTGATTATTAAACTTAGAACGATAAAATAATGGAATACTTACCCGTTACACTGAATATAAAAGGAAATACCTGCCTAATTGTTGGTGGCGGTGATGTGGCTGCTAGAAAATTAAAGACTTTATTGAAAGCAGGCGCTAAAGTTGAGTTAGTTAGCCTGTCAATTAGCGATGATGTTGAGAAAATAATCGCAAAACATGGTGTAGGCACTACGCAAATAAAAAAGATGGATATAGGAAATAGCCTGGAATTTGAAAGCTTGCTATTAAACCAGCTACCGAATACGTCTAATTTTCATTCAAAAACTTCGGTATTAAAAGTTCCTGTCTCAAAAGTTCTAGTTCCGAAATATAGCTTAATCATTGCAGCGACCGATCAGCCAATGACTAATCGCATGGTGAGCGTTACCGCTAAAAAGTTAAATATTCCAGTTAATGTGGTGGATAATTTGCAATTAAGTTCATTTATATTGCCTGCTATTATTGATCGTTCGCCATTATTAGTTGCCGTCTCAACAGCCGGAGTTTCTCCATTATTAGCCAGAAAAATAAGAGAGCGGATCGAATGGGTTTTACCCAAAAATCTCGGTTCGATCTTTGCTTCATTAATGAAAATTAGAGAAACATTAAAACAGAAAAATCTAAGCTTTAGAAATAAAAAAGATTATCTAGAGCAATATATTGATAGCAGACTAAATGATGAAAAATTAAATGATGAGAATCTACATTTAATTGGCGAACCTTCTAAAGAAAGTCGGCAATCATTATACTCAGTCAACTCAAAGGGCAAAGTATACTTAGTCGGTGCAGGACCTGGTGATCCAGATCTGTTAACCATTAAAGCACTAAAGTTGTTGCAAAAAGCAGATGTTGTTTTTTATGATTCACTGGTAAGTGAAGAAATTTTAGAGTTGATCAGAAGAGATGCGAAGTTAGTACATGTGGGTAAACGAGCAAAGTGTCATTCAGCCAGTCAAGATAAAATAAATGAGTTATTGATAGAATCAGTTAATCAGCATTCAACAGTGATCCGTTTAAAAGGCGGTGACCCGTTTATATTTGGAAGAGGCGGTGAAGAGCTTGAATCTTTGGCAAAGTTATCCATTCAATTTGAAGTGGTTCCGGGAATTACCGCGGCATCAGGTTGTGCTAGTTATGCCGGGATCCCTTTAACCCATCGAGATTACTCACAATCATTACATTTTGTAACAGCACATGAAAAGACTGAAAAGTCTTCGATTGATTGGCAAAGTCTTGCCAAAAAAAATCAAACTCTAGTATTTTATATGGGTTTACTGAAAAACAAAACGTTGTCCGAGCAACTAATCACAAATGGACTAAGCTCATCTACACCGGTCGCTGTGATTGAAAATGGCACACGAGTAGATCAACGAGTCTTCACCGGCAGTATAGAAAAGCTGACTTCTGTGGTTGAAAAAAACTCAATAAAGTCGCCTGCTATAATTATTGTTGGCGAAGTGGTTACATTGCACGAAAGTCTAAGTTGGTTTAATCAAAGTGAAAGTTATTGGGATAACCAAAAGCAGCAATTTAAGCTGGGAAATGGTTAAAACCAGTTGTTCATTTTCGTCCTGTAATTAAAGACATTTATTTGTATAAATAATATTAAGGAAAAGACATGATTCATGAGTCAATTTTAACCACTATTGGTGATACACCAATTATTAAAATTAATAGATTAAACCCTAGCCACGTTAATATGTATGTCAAGGCAGAATATTTTAATCCCCTTGGCTCAGTGAAAGACCGATTGGCCTTTGCGATCATTAATGATGCGGAACAAAACGGCACATTAAAAGCTGGTCAAACAGTTGTTGAAGCCACCTCTGGTAATACGGGTATTGCATTAGCGATGGTTTGCGCGGCTAAAGGATATCCTTTTGTTGCGGTGATGACCGAAACATTTTCGATTGAACGCCGAAAAATCATGCGAGCTTTAGGTGCTAAAGTAGTGTTGACGCCAGCAGCAGAAAGAGGCTCCGGTATGGTAAGAACAGCAAAAGATATAGCCGAGAAAAATGGTTGGTTTTTAGCTAGGCAGTTTGATAATCCTGCAAATCCAGCGTTTCATAGAAGTACAACTGCTGCAGAAATTTTAAAGGATTTTGCAGGGAAAAGGCTTGATTACTTTGTTAGCGGATATGGGACCGGTGGAACCATTACAGGAGTTGGAGAAGTTTTGAAGGCAGCGCGACCAGACTTAAAAGTCATTGCAACTGAGCCTAAGGTAGCATCTCTTTTAACGGGCAAAGATTGGCAACCACACAAAATACAAGGTTGGACACCAGATTTCGTCGCTTCAGTGTTAAATCGAGAAGTCATCGATGAGGTTTTTCCGGTGGATGAATTAGTGTCTAGAGATACTGCTTTAAATTTAGCCAGTCAAGAAGGAATATTTTGTGGTATTTCTGCAGGGGCGACTTTTGCTGCAGCATTGGAAGTGGCAGAAAATGCGCCTGAGGGTTCATCAATTTTAGCCATGTTACCGGATACAGGTGAGCGTTATTTAAGTACTTTTATGTTTGATGAAATTGATGAAGGGTCTGATACTGTGTAATTTGACACATAAACAGGTCTAAATTACAGAAAAGTATTGGTTATTTGGCTGCACCACTTTTATTATGGAGCACTTTACGATGGCAAACAATTTCTTTAATAATGTATCCAATTAATCGCTCAAACAAACTATCAGGTATTTGTTACGACATCCGAGGTCCCGTTTTAGAAGAAGCGGAGCGATTAGAGGATGAAGGCCATAACGTTATCAAACTTAATATTGGCAATCCCGCACCATTTGGCTTTGAAGCACCGGATGATGTTATTAAAGACGTTATTAGAAATTTACCAACCGCACAAGGTTACTGCGATTCTAATGGAATTTATTCAGCAAGAGTCGCCATACATCAGTATTATCAAACGCTTAATATTAGTGATATTTCGTTAGAAGACATTACTTTAGGCAATGGTGTTAGCGAACTAATTTTAATGGCTATGCAAGGACTATTAAATCAGAATGATGAGGTATTGATCCCGTCGCCTGATTATCCCTTGTGGACTGGTGCTGTAAAGTTAGCATCTGGTCAGCCTGTCCATTATCAGTGTGATGAGTCATCTAATTGGTATCCTGATATCAAAGATATTGCCTCAAAAATAACATCGAATACTCGCGCCATTGTTATTATCAACCCCAATAATCCAACCGGTTCCGTTTACCCAAAGGCGATTCTGGAGTCGATTATTGAACTTGCTAGAAAACATAATTTAGTGGTTTATTCGGACGAGATTTATGACAAGATTTTATATGACGGTGCAGTTCATATTCCTATCGCTTCTCTCGCTGAGGATGTCACTTTTGTGACCTTTGGCGGACTATCAAAGAACTATAGAATTGCTGGTTTTCGGGTAGGTTGGATGTTAATCAGTGGGGCTAAAAAACAGGCTAAAGGTTATATTGAAGGGATTGCTATGCTGGCTTCTATGAGACTTTGCTCAAACGTGCCTATGCAACATGCGGTGCAAACATCACTCGGCGGTTATCAAAGTATTTATGAGTTAACAAAACCAGGTGGACGTTTGTTTGAGCAAATGAATTTAAGTTATGAGCTAATCAATCAAATTCCTGGTTTAAGTTGTACCAAACCACAGGGAGCGCTTTACTTATTTCCTAAAATTGATGTTAAACGTTTTAGCATCAAGGATGATGAAAAATTAGTTTTCGATTTTCTTAAAGCAAAAAATGTATTATTAGTTCACGGCAGAGGATTTAATTGGAAAGCGCCTGACCATTTTCGGTTAGTGTTTTTGCCGCAAAAAAGTGTACTAACAAATGCTATTAGTTCGTTAAGTGATTTTTTAGAGAGTTACAAACAATAGATGTTAGGTTTTTTAATTCGTAAAAATTGTAACATTCACGATGTTTGCAAATTTGCAAAGTATGTGTTGATTGTAAATAGTCACAAAAAACTGACAGCCCCTTAAAAATTATTGCCTACCAACAAAAACAATTAATCAGTGATTAAAACTGTTATAAGGATAAATCAGATTTGCCTATTTATCCTAACGTGGTAAGCTGATTATTCTTAATTGCAGGGAGTAGCTCATGATAAAAGTTCTTATTGTGGATGACCATGAATTAATCAGAACGGGTATTTCTAGTATGCTTGCGGATTTTGATAAAATCAAAGTCGTTGGAGAAGCTGAAAGTGGTGAAAAAGCTATAAAACTAGCCAGAGCATTACGCCCAGAAGTTGTTTTGATGGATGCTAATATGCCAGGAATAGGCGGACTAGAAGCAACCAGAAGACTCATTAGATTCGATCCAGATATTAAAGTTATCGCTGTTACGGTTCACAACGAAGAACCTTACCCTACCAAATTTATGCAGGCTGGCGCAGCTGGTTATGTCACAAAAGGCGTTGATATATCGGAAATAGTGAAAGCGATCATTCAGGTTAAAACTGGAAAGCGTTATATTACACCTGAAATCGCCCAACAAATGGCTCTTAAAGCACTTGAACCAGACTCTGAATCACCCTTTGATATTTTATCTGAGCGTGAAATGCAAGTCATGCTAATGATTACTCAAGGTCAAAAGGTTCAGGATATATCGGATAGTTTGTTTTTGAGTTCAAAAACAGTTAATAGTTATCGTTATCGGTTGTTTGAGAAGCTCAATATAGAAAATGACGTTGCTTTAACTCATATGGCAATACGTCATGGAATTGTCGATCCAAATAAGATTGGGTAAAACGTAAGTATGTAAAACTGAACCTATAAAAACTAATTCTCCAGAATTTTTTTAAGTAAATAATCATCCATTATATATCCACCTCCAATATCAAATTGAGCGCTACCGACTTTTTCAAATCCAAGCTTTAAATAGATCTCGTAGGCGTTATTAAATTTATTAACGGTTAGATCTAAACTAGTTTTATTTAGTTTTCGGGCTTTTAATTCAATAAATTCGAGCATTTTACGTCCGTAACCTTTGCCTCTTGCTTGATTCGACAAATAAAACTTACTGATAAATAGGTTATTGTTAGCTTCTTCTTTAATTGAAAAATAACCCATAAGCTGTCCGATGTTTTCATTTGACTTATGTAACTTATCTGAATTGTACGTGTTGGTATTTTCAAAAGCTGAATAGTATTGATATCCTTCAAGTTGTTGCTGAACTATGGCATTTTCATTTTGAAATTTCTCAAGCATATAATTAACTTGATCACTACCTATTATTGAATCGTAATGTTCATGCCAAATTTTGAAAGCAAGCTTAACTAAAGGCTTAATGGTCGCGTGAGTTAACGGTTGAATTAAAAGTGACATTATTTGTCCTAAATGACGTGAGATACTTGAGAATTACTCGCATGACTTAAAATTATAACAATTTCTTCTGTTTAAGCCAAAAGTAAGGTATAAACCCTTTATTAAAGTGATGAATTATTATTCATCGATAATAAAACCGATTAGGAACGACTAAATTATATGTTTAATAAAATTAGAGGCTTATTTTCTGCCGATCTTTCAATTGATCTTGGAACTGCAAATACTTTAATTTATATGCGAGAACAAGGGATCGTATTAAATGAGCCTTCAGTGGTGGCTATTAGGCATGAGCGAGGGGGCAATAAGACAATTGCCGCTGTCGGTTCAGATGCAAAAGCAATGTTGGGAAGAACACCAGGCAATATAACCGCAATTCGTCCTTTAAAAGATGGTGTAATCGCTGACTTTGAAGTGACTGAAAAAATGCTTCAAGAATTTATTCGAAAAGTCCACGATACTAGTTTTTTTATGAGACCTAGCCCTAGAGTATTGATCTGTGTGCCATGTGGTTCGACTCAAGTAGAGCGAAGAGCTATTAAAGAGTCTGCATATGGGGCTGGAGCACGAGATGTTTATCTGATTGAAGAACCTGTAGCTGCGGCAGTTGGTGCAGGTTTGCCGGTTGGTGAAGCTAGAGGTTCTATGGTGGTTGATATTGGTGGTGGTACGACGGAAATAGCAATTTTATCTCTTAATGGTGTCGTTACGTCTGACTCAGTAAGAATTGGAGGTGACCGTTTTGATGATGCGATAATTGATTATGTGAGACGTAATTACGGCACAGTTATTGGTGAATCTACCGCTGAGCGCATTAAACATGAAGTCGGTACAGCTTTTCCTGGCAATGATGTGATGGAAATTGATGTAAGAGGGCGAAATTTAGCTGAAGGTATCCCACGTAAATTTACGATTAATAGCAATGAAGTGTTAGAAGCATTACAGGATCCGTTGAGCGGCATGATTAGGGCGGTGCGTTCAGTACTTGAGCAAGCACCACCGGAACTAGCTTCTGATATTTCTGAACGTGGAATGGTTTTAACTGGTGGAGGGGCTTTAATTAAAGATCTCGACCGTTTATTCATGGAAGAAACGGGTTTACCAGTCATTGTTGCACAAGATCCATTAACTTGTGTAGCTAGAGGTGGTGGGAAGGTATTAGAAACAATAGAAGATCACGGTGGTGATTTGTTCTGGCAAGGTTAATTGGCGAATAATTAGCCGAAAATAATGAACACGAATAAAGTTGATTTATTTTTTCAAATTAATGGTTTTCTTTGTTGACCTCCATGACTTAAATCAGTATTATTCCGCGCTCTCAAGATAAGGGCAATTTAGTGAGTTGTTTGACTAATTAAGGTGTCTTTTTTGAGAAATCGTCGGGGTGTAGCGCAGTCTGGTAGCGCGCCTGCTTTGGGTGCAGGATGTCGGGAGTTCGAATCTCTCCACCCCGACCAATTTTCTTTCTTGTAAATTGAATTTTTCGAATGATTATTTCAATACGAACGAAAGTTAGGTAATAGGATAAACAATGCGCCAGTAGCTCATTTGGATAGAGCATCGGCCTTCTAAGCCGAGGGTAGCAGGTTCGAATCCTGCCTGGCGCACCATTTGTGTCCTCATTAGTTTAAAATTTAATTTATAGTCGATAAGATTGAACTAAAATATAAATTAAACTGAATTAGAATTATGGTGGGCGTAGCTCAGTTGGTAGAGTCCCGGATTGTGATTCCGGTTGTCGTGGGTTCAAACCCCATCGTCCACCCCATATTTTGGTCGTTTTAGTAAAATGACCCACAGTTATTTGTTTGTTTCTTGTTCTTTTAAAAGAAATATAACAGAATAACTAATTAGTAACCTAGTGCGAGAGTGGCGGAATTGGTAGACGCGCTGGATTTAGGTTCCAGTGTCTTGCGGCGTGAGAGTTCGAGTCTCTCCTCTCGCACCACTAGTTACTAAGATTTAAGAATTAAGGGAGATCCCCCTAACATTTTCTGACTTGAGTCAGTGGGTGGTTGCCTGAGCTTTGCTACTATCCTTTAACGATCTATGGCAAGCTATTATTAGTAAAGTGTTATTAATTATAGTGTTATAGTATTTGTTATTCATGTAGTCGCTTTCCATGCTCACGCTTTATACCTCCTTATTTAGATTCAAATTCAGATGATTTTGAAAGTACAATCTGTTAAATATCGGAGCATATTATGCAAGTTTCAGTAGAAACTACGTCAGGTCTAGAAAGAAAACTAACGATTGGTGTTGAATCAAGTATGATTGATGGCGTCGCTCTTACTAAAATGAAAGAGTTAGCCAGAACACAACGTCTTAATGGTTTTCGACCGGGTAAAATACCTTTAAATGTTATTAAAAAGCGATTTGGCGAACATGTGCGTCAAGACGTTATTTCTGACGTTATGCAGCGGTCCTTTTATGATGCTGTTGTACAAGAAAAAATGCAACCCGCAGGCGCTCCGAGAATTGAACCTATCTCTATGGAAGAAGGTAAAGATTTAGAGTTTACTGCTACCTTTGATATTTACCCTGAAATTGAACTACAAGATTTCTCAAAAGTAGAAATTGAAAAAGTCACTGCCGAAGTCGCTGATGCGGACCTAACTAAAATGATTGACACACTTCGCGAGCAACAAGCCAATTGGGTTGAAGTAAAGCGAAAAGCAAAAAATGATGACCAAGTAGTGATTGATTTTGTTGGCACTATTATTGGTGAAGAGTTTGATGGTGGTAAAGCTGATAATTTTGAATTGTTATTAGGCAAAGGACAAATGATACCTGGTTTTGAAGAACAGCTTGTCGATACAAAAGCTGGCGACGATGTTGAAGTTAAAGTTACTTTCCCTGAAGATTATCAGAATAAAGATGTTGCAGGAAAAGATGCAGTGTTTTCCGTCAAAGTTAATAAGGTTAACAAAAAAGAAGCGCTTAAAATGGGCGAGTTGGCCGAAAAGCTAGGAATTGCCGATGGAAAACTAGCGGATATGAAAGCCGATATACGTAAAAACATGGAGCGAGAGCTTAAGCAGGTCATTACTTCTAAAGTTAAACAACAAATTATGGATGCATTAGTAGAAGCTCATGATTTTGATATGCCAAATGCTTTACTTGAGCAAGAAATTAATCAGCAAAAACAACAAGCTTTACAGCAATTTGGTGGAGATGCTTCTAGTTTGCCAGACTTACCGAATGAATTGTTTGCTGATAAAGCGACTAAACGCGTTAAATTAGGCTTAATTGTTAGTGAAATTATTAAACAAAATAAAATCACAGCGGATAATGATAAGGTAAAAGCTAAATTAGATGAGCTTGCATCAGTTTATGAGCAACCAGAAGAAGTAGTGAACTATTATTTATCTGATGAAAAGCGTTTAAGTGAAATTGAACAGCTTGTACTTGAAGATACTGTGATTGGCTTGGTGCAAGCCGGTGCTAAAGTGACGGAAACTACGCTTACTTTTGATGAGTTAATGAATCCTAAGGATGCTCAAGCCGATCAAAACAAAAACAAAGAAATTAAAGAGGAAAGTCCTGTTTCTGAGTAAAGCTTTGTTTCTGACTACAATCCGGTTTTTGTATAATTTTTGACCGGTTTGACAAAAAAAACAACATAACCAACAAATATTTGTGACCCAGTGTTGAAATAACTATAGTTTGCCCATAAGTTGACTATAATTGTTTTAATATCTGGGTTTTTTAGTTTATGTTAACTTATAACTTAAAATCTCAGTATAAACACGAGATTTTCTTAAAATAAGAAAACTCAATAATTAGTAACACAATAATTAGTAACACAATAATTAGGAATACTATGAATAAAGAAATTGAGAAAATGATGGGTCTAGTACCAATGGTGGTAGAGCAAACACCAAAAGGTGAGCGTTCTTATGACATATATTCTAGATTGCTAAAAGAGAGAGTTATCTTTTTAGTGGGACAGGTCGAAGATCACATGGCTAATTTGATTGTTGCTCAGATGTTATTTTTAGAATCCGAAAATCCAGATAAAGATATCTCTTTGTATATTAATTCACCAGGTGGTGTTGTTACTGCTGGAATGGCAATTTACGATACGATGCAATTTATAAAGCCTGATGTTAGCACTTTATGTATTGGTCAAGCGGCAAGCATGGGCGCTTTTTTATTAACTGGCGGTGCGAAAGGTAAACGTTTTGCATTACCTAACTCACGAATTATGATCCATCAACCATTGGGAGGCTTTCAAGGTCAAGCATCAGATATTGAGATTCATGCCAAAGAGATATTAAAATTGAGAGATAACTTAAATAAGATTCAAGCGCACCACACAGGACGCAAATTGAAAGAAATTGAAAAAGATACAGATAGAGATAACTTTATGAGTGCTGAGGAAGCCGCAAAATATGGATTAATTGATAAAGTGATTAATTCTCGAGAAGGCTGAATTGGTAAATAAATTTAAGCTTTAAGATGTTAATCTAGTAGAAACAAGTGCATTATTCACAAAAATTTTAAATATATATGAATTATGTGCTAGTTCTGTCGACAAAACCGACTGTTTAGGTCTAAGCTAAGTCAAATAAGTACTAGGCTTTAGATATCAAACAAAAGAATAGGAAGTTTCGATGAGTGATAAAAAGAAATCAGGTGGTAGAGATGACAGTGGAAAACTGTTGTATTGTTCATTCTGCGGTAAAAGCCAACATGAAGTTCGTAAATTAATAGCCGGACCATCGGTATTCATTTGTGATGAGTGTGTCGAGTTATGTAACGACATTATTAGAGAAGAAATTCAAGAAATTCATCAAAAAGAAACATCTGACAAGTTGCCAACGCCAAAAGAAATTGACGAGCACCTTAATGAATACGTTATTGGTCAAGATAGAGCGAAGCGCGTATTAGCTGTTGCGGTTTATAACCATTACAAGCGACTGCAACATGAAGGCGATGAAAAAGACTCTGGTGTTGAGTTGGGTAAAAGCAACATATTATTAGTCGGTCCTACCGGTAGTGGTAAAACCTTGCTAGCTGAAACACTAGCTAGAATGTTAGATGTACCATTTACCATTGCAGATGCAACTACATTAACCGAAGCAGGGTATGTTGGTGAAGATGTTGAAAATATTATCCAAAAATTATTACAGAAATGTGATTATGATGTTGAAAAAGCTCAACATGGCATTGTTTACATCGATGAGATCGATAAAATTTCACGTAAGTCAGATAATCCATCAATTACAAGAGATGTTTCTGGAGAAGGTGTTCAACAAGCATTGTTAAAACTAATTGAAGGTACTGTTGCTTCTGTGCCTCCCCAAGGTGGAAGAAAACATCCCCAGCAAGAGTTTCTGCAGGTTGATACCAGCCGTATATTATTTATTTGTGGTGGTGCATTTTCAGGTTTAGATAAAATAATTCGTGATCGCTCAGAAAAATCGGGTATTGGTTTTTCAGCTCAAGTTAGAAGTAAGGAAGAGAACAAAAATTTAGGTGAGATATTTAAAGAAATAGAGCCTGATGATTTAGTTAAATACGGATTGATTCCTGAGTTTGTAGGTCGTTTACCTGTTATAGCAACCTTAGAAGAATTAGATGAAACGTCTTTAATCAGAATATTAACTGAACCTAAAAACTCACTGACTAAACAGTATTCTAAACTTTTTGATATGGAAGAGGTTAGTCTGGAGTTTCGTGAAGACGCGCTTAAAGCGATTGCTAAAAAAGGTATGGAAAGAAAAACAGGCGCTCGCGGTCTTCGTTCTATATTAGAAAAAGTGTTGCTTGATACCATGTATGATCTTCCATCTATGGATGGTGTCACTAAAGTTGCGATTGATGCTGCCGTCGTTGATGGCGAGTCTGAGCCTCTTTTAATCTATGAAAGCCAAGAGAAAAAAGTAGCGACTAAATAACATATTTTATTAAGCTATTGATTCATCAAAATCAATCGGTATCCATTAAATTTAATGGGTACCGATTTTTTTATGCTCAAGGTAGAACAATTTCTAACTTCAGCCAATTCAAGGTTAATAACTAAAAAATGAAAAAACCTGTAAAATTAAATGAGAATTCAATGGACGATAATGATATTGAAAACATTGGTGGTGACGAGACCGATTTAGACAGTGCTAGCTTAGACGAGACTGGTTTAGATTTTGGCTCATCAAAAGAAAACGTATTTCCAGTTTTACCCTTAAGAGATGTTGTTGTTTTTCCTCAAATGGTGATCCCTTTATTTGTTGGACGAGAGCAATCGATTAACGCACTGCAATTTGCCGCAGACTCAACTAACAAAGTGTTATTAGTTGCGCAAAAAGACGCCAACAAAGATTACCCTAAATTTAAAGACATTTATGAGAATGGTTGCATTGCAAATATTCTGCAACTGCTAAAGCTTCCAGACGGGAATTTAAAGGTTTTAGTGGAAGGTGTAGAAAGAGCAACAATAAAAAAGCTCACTCAAAATGACTCATTTTATTCTGCTAAAGTCGAGGTTAGAGGAGATGTTTTAGCGAACAAAAAAGCAGAAATTCCAACATTGCGTTCTGCGAAAGGGATGTTTGATAATTATGTGAGGTTAAATAAAAAAATTCCACCTGAGGTTTTAAATACCGTTTCATCAATTGATAGCGCAGAAAAATTAGCCAATGTTATCGCTGCTCATATGTTACTAAAAATTGAGCAAAAGCAAAAAGTGATCGAAATAGATGATGTGATAAAGCGTTTAGAGTTTTTGATGTCTTTAATGGAATCAGAAATGGAGTTGTTGCAAGTTGAAAAGAAAATTCGCGGGCGCGTTAAAAATCAAATGGATAAAAGTCAAAGAGATTATTATTTAAATGAGCAAATAAAAGCCATCCAAAAAGAGCTTGGTGATGATGATGGTACTTCTGACTTTGACGAAATAGCCAGAAAAATAAATAAAACCGGTTTAAGTAAAGAGGCTAAAGAAAAAGGCAACGCGGAACTTAAAAAACTTAAAATGATGCCTGCCATGTCTGCAGAGGCGACGGTTGTAAGAGGATACATTGATTGGTTGGTTGATCTTCCTTGGAATAAAAGAAGCACACTTCACTCAAAACTAAATAAAGCCGAAAGGATTTTAAATGATGACCATTTTGGTTTAGAAGAAGTCAAAGAACGAATTCTGGAATTTTTGGCTGTGCAAACTAGAGTCAAGAAACTTAAAGGGCCGGTACTTTGTTTGGTTGGGCCGCCAGGTGTTGGGAAAACATCTTTAGGTGAGTCTATCGCTCGTTCTACTGGACGGGAATTCGTAAGAATAGCATTGGGTGGCGTTAGGGATGAAGCTGAGATACGTGGACATCGAAGAACTTATATCGGCTCAATGCCCGGTCGAATTATTCAAAAATTAAATAAAAGCAAGGTTAAGAATCCGCTTATTCTATTAGATGAAATTGATAAAATGGCGTCGGATATGAGAGGTGATCCCGCTTCTGCACTTTTGGAAGTATTAGATCCAGAACAAAATAATCGCTTTAATGATCATTTTTTAGAAGTCGACTTTGATCTTTCTGAAGTGATGTTTGTCTGTACCGCTAACTCAATGAACATTCCCGCACCGCTTCTTGATAGGATGGAAGTCATAAGGCTTTCCGGCTATACGGAAGATGAAAAATTAAATATTGCGCAAAAATATTTAATACCTAAACAATTAAAAGCTAACGGGCTAAAGGATGACGATCTTTCATTATCTAAAACATCTATTGTGAATACGATTCGTCATTACACTCGCGAGGCAGGTGTTAGAAATCTAGAAAGAGACTTGTCAAAAATCTGCCGTAAAGTGGTTAAGCAACTGATGTTAGACAAAAGTAAAATAGATGTAAAAGTAACCGTAGGCAACCTTTCAAAATATCTTGGCGTTGAGAAATATGACTACGGCATCGCTGGTGAGCAAGACCAAGTCGGGCAAGTAACGGGTTTAGCTTGGACACAGGTGGGTGGCGAGCTTTTAACTATCGAGGCTGTTGTTAACCCAGGGAAAGGTAAAGCGACCTCCACAGGGCACCTAGGCAAGGTTATGCAGGAATCTATTACTGCGGCTATGACGGTTGTACGCAGTCGCGCGAGCGCTTTGGGTATTGATGAAGAGTTCTACCAGAACAAAGATGTTCATGTTCATGTTCCTGAAGGCGCAACACCAAAAGACGGACCTAGCGCCGGTTGTGCTATGTGTACTGCACTCGTATCCTCTCTGACTGGAATCGCTGTTCGTAAAGATGTCGCAATGACTGGGGAAATCACTCTTAGAGGAGAAGTTTTGCCAATTGGCGGTTTAAAGGAAAAATTATTAGCGGCTCATAGAGGAGGGGTTAAACGTGTATTAATTCCGAGCAAAAATGAGAAAGATCTCATTGATATTCCCGCTAATATCATTGGTGATTTAGAGATAATTCCGGTTCGTTGGATTGACCAAGTACTAGAAAAAGCATTGGTGAGTGTGCCGACTCCTATTACTGAAGACAGTAAAAAAACAAAAAAAACGAAACCTAAAGCAAATAAAAAACGCATTAAAAAACAGGTTATCTCTAAACCACATTGATTAAAAACATCAATATTAAACTTGCTAATATTTGTCTATTTTTAACAAAATATTATAAAAATGTTAAATTATGGTCGAATATTGAGCAAAGCCAGAAGATTTCTGGTGTTTAGGGCATTTCTTACTTGACAGTTAATTTCCTCCATTGGTATAAAGTGAAACGCAGGGAGCATAAAAGGAATGACTTTAAAAAATATGCTCTTAATACTATAGAAATAAATGTAAGGGGAATAATGTGAACAAATCTGAATTAGTCGATGCAATTGCATCTGGTGCGGACATTTCTAAGGCTTCAGCTGGTAGAGCTCTCGATTCAATGGTTGAAACTATTACTGAAAGTTTAAAAAAAGGCGACCCAGTTGCTTTAGTTGGTTTCGGAACTTTTTCTGTAAAAGACCGTGCTGCTCGTCAGGGACGCAACCCTCAAACAGGCGCAACTATTCAAATTTCTGCGGCTAGAGTTCCAGGATTTAAGGCTGGTAAAGGTCTTAAAGACGCGGTAAACTAGCACACCGTTGATTTTAGGGCGCTTAGCTCAGTTGGGAGAGCATCGCCCTTACAAGGCGAGGGTCAGTGGTTCGAGCCCACTAGCGCCCACCAGTAATAAGTGTGCAATTACCATTCAATTATTAAGTAATAATATTAAGTTGAATAAAATTGCATAATAAAAGATTAACGCGCCTTCTTGGGCGCGTTTTTTTGTGTCAAAATTGATGAATTTTTTTAATCTATATTGTCTAAATAAAACGGTGTAAATTAAAACTGAGTAAATTAAAACTGAGTACATTAAATAATGTACAAATAAATGTAAGTGAAACTAAATTATGGTAATGGATAATATTAGAGAAGGCGTCAAAAAGCCTTGGGCGAAAATTCTAATTTTTGCAATTGTGATCTCTTTCGTAGGTGCAGGTTATTTTACTTCTGCTCTATTTCTAGGCGATCCTAACGCAGTTGCGGTTGTTAACGGAGATAGTGTTTCTCGTACAGAATTTCAGAGAGCCTATTCAAGTACCCGTCAGAGATATGGTGAAGCTTATACTCAATTTATTAAAACTGAAGAGCAAGAAAGAAATTTTAGGATTAATGTTTTACAAAATTTAATCAGTCGTAAACTAACACTTCAGTCAACAAAAAATATGGGAATGAGAGCTTCTGATGATTCAATTAGAAAAGTCATTGTCGAAATTCCAGCTCTGCAAAATGATGGGGCATTTTCTTCAGAATTATTAGATAAAGCTTTGGTAAATATTGGTATGACTCGATCTCAGTTTAAGCAGAGCTTACAAACTGATCAAATTTTAGCGCAATTAACTGATGGGATTTCTAAAAGTGAATTCGTATTAACTAATGAGCTATCAAATCAGTATAAATATTTAGGTCAGAAACGTAGCGGTCGAGTTTTGGATATTAAATATTCTGCATTCTCAAACGGTTTAGTAATATCTGACGAAGAAGCATCAGAATATTATGAAGCAAATAAAGATAATTACCGGCAAGAAGAGAAAATCACCTTGGATTATATTGAACTTTCGGTTGAAGCTCTACTAAAAGCTGTGACGATTAATGATGGTGAGCTAACAACCTATTATGAAGAAAATATGGATCGATATAAAAGTGAGGAAAGTAAAAGTGTTTCTCATATACTTATAGCATCAGGCGAAGATACATCAGCTAGAGATATCAAAATACAAGAAACGAAGATTAATGAACTTAAAGCAAAATTGGATGCAGGCGAAGATTTTTCAGCCTTAGCTAAAACTAGTTCAGAAGATGAGTTTTCTGCAGAAAATGGTGGAGACCTGGGTGTTGTAGAAAAAGGAGCAATGCAGGATACATTTGATGAAGCTGTTGCTTCATTAGCAAATGTCGGTGATATATCAGCCCCAATAAAGACAGATTTTGGATTTCACATTATTAAACTGACAGGCATGGTTAAAGGTGAGATACAGCCAATAGATGAAGTGAAAGTACAGATTACTGAAGCACTTCAAAAACAGAAAGCGGAAGAGTTATTTTATGAAAGATCCGCTATTTTAGAAGAGAAGTCATTTGAAATTTCAGATTCGTTAACTGAAGTTGCAGAGTCAATTGAAGTGCCTGTATCAACTAGTGTTGAATTTAGTCGCTCTACTGCTACGGGAATATTTAGAAATCCTGAAGTATTAACCGCCGCATTTAGTGACCATGTTATCGATGCGCAATTAAACTCGGCACCGATTAGTATTTCAGATAAGCAAATTATTGTTATGCGAATAAATAAGCATCAGCCGAGTGAAATACAGTCGTTGGAATTGGTTAAAGATAAAGTACTAACCAATAGAAAATTGCATAAATCTAAAAAATTAGCCATTGAGTTTGCAAATAACATAAAGTCGAAACTAAAATCAAATGAAAGTATCGACGAACTTGTTTTTCAGAAATCATTGAAGTGGACTGATTTAGATAGGGTAGAAAGAACTGGTACGGAACTACCATTCCAACAGCTTCAAGCATTTTTCGAAATAAATAAGACCGATGAAGGTTCAGTTACTTACGACTCCATGGAAAGTGTTCAATCTTACACATTATTTGTACTAAATAAGGTTGAGAATGGGGACTTAGATGATGCTGAGGATACGGTTAAAAAACAATCTGAACAAAAGCTTAGTCGTTTTTATTCTGATGCAGTTTATGCTTCAATGATAGAGCAACTCAGAAATGATGCGGAGATTATTGAAAATTTAGCGAATATTGAACGTTAAAAAGGTTCTATTAGACACTATTTTCTAAAAGCCTAATCAGTTGATTAGGCTTTTTTTATTCATATTTAAAACAAGCGATTCGGTAGTCTTGCTTCGTTTGAACTATTTCAGGTGAACTCGTTTTACATCGGTCTTCTCTGTAGTGACAGAAGTCCACATAGCTACAATAAGGCTTGTTCAATACCTTTTTTATCTTAGCCACGGGAGTTTGAATAGCATGCTCAAAACGGTTTCTATAAGTAGGTGTGCTGGCAAACAGTTTTTGTGTGTAAGGATGCAGTGGCTCATCAAATATTTGAGATACTTTGCCTTCTTCCACAACACTTCCTTGATACATTACCATGACGTCATCCGCTATATGTTCAACCACACTAAGATCATGGGAGATGAAAATAATAGAGATCCCAAGTTTTTCTTGCAAGCTTTGCAGTAAATTAATGATTTGAGCTTGTACAGAAACATCTAGAGCCGAAAGTGGCTCGTCTGCTAGAATAATGCTTGGCTGTAAAATGATCGCTCTTGCAATCGCTATTCGTTGCCTCTGTCCGCCTGAAAAACTATGTGCGTAATGATATTGGTGAGATTTTTGTAACCCAACCAACAAAAGAGTTTGTTCAATTTTTTTTCTTCTTTCCAGGCTTGATAATCGTGTATTTATTTTCAAAGTATGATTGAGTGTCTCACCAATTCGAAGCTGAGGGTTAATCGACTCGTATGGGTTTTGGAAAATCATTCTAATTTCTCTAAAACGTTCTTTCCTATGTTCAGAACTATCAAAATCGAGTTTTTTACCATTTAAAAAAACATCACCACTGGTTGGTTTTTCTATACCAATAATTTGTTTAGCTAAAGTACTTTTTCCTGAACCCGATTCACCAACGATGGCGAGTGTTTTACCTGCATTTAAACTTAAATTTATACTAATATTCGCATGTAATTGATTAACAGAAAATAGTCCAGTAACTAACGAGTATTTTTTGCAAATATTTTTGAGCTCTAGTATTGGCATAGAATTAACTTCTCGAGAGTTCTTTGTTTTTATAGAGAGGCGAATGACATCTGACTTTGCCATGATTTTCTATGGAAGTGAGTTGTGGAGGTTTTACACACTGCTTTACTGCTTTATTGCACCTTGGACCCAAACGACATCCAACTGGCGTATTTTCTAAACTTGGAATTTGACCACCTAATGAATATAAGCGACTTCCTTTATTATGCCGTTGTCCCATTCGTGGAATAGAATCTAAAAGCGCTCTTGAATAAGGATGGTGAGGATGTTTTAAAATATTTTTTGTTGAAGCATGCTCCATCATTTGACCTGAATAAATTACACCAATCTTATCGGTACTTTCAGCTAGTAGAGGGAAGTCATGGGTAATCAGTATAATACCTGTTTGCGAAGACCTTTTTTGTTCAAAAAGTAATTTTAGTATTTGTGATTGAATAGTAACATCCAAAGATGTTGTCGGTTCGTCGGCGATGAGTAGTTTAGGATTGCCTATCATCGCGATAGCGATAGCGACTCTTTGATTCATGCCTCCTGATAATTGATAAGGATACATTTTTAAAACATTTTCCGGATGTCTTATTGCGACGGCATCTAATAATTCAACGGATGTTTGGTGTTTTAATTTTTTTCCGCGAATTGCATGTAAGGATAATATTTCATTTATTTGTTGTGAAATTTTAAAACAAGGATTTAAACTCGCTAAAGGATCTTGGAAAATGATAGAGGCTTTTGTTGAAATATAACATCGTCGATCTTCCACTGACATTTTCATTAAATCTTCACCATCAAGATTCATATAGTCAGCGGTCAATTTCATATTGCTAGAGAGTAATCCCATGATTGCAAGCGCTAACGTACTTTTTCCGGAGCCTGACTCTCCAACCAAACCTAGCCGTTCGTTTTCCGCCATACGCAGTGAAAATTGCTCCAAAATTAATAAATCATTATTTTGTACTTTTAATGAGACATTTAGGTTTTCTATATGTAGCAGGCTCATGTGTTTTTCTCAATGTTCATAACATCGCGTAATCCTTCCGCCACAAGGTTAATGCTTAATATAGTAAAGAAAATTGCAAGACCAGGTACCGCGACGCTCCAAGGTGCAAAAACTAAATAGTCGTATGATTCGGATAAAATGGTTCCCCATTCAGGATAAGGCGCTTGTGCCCCCAAACCCAAAAATCCTAAAGCCGCTATTTCTAAAATAGCAGTAGAAAAGGCAACAACCATTTGTAAAACTAAACTTGGTAATATATTGGGTAAAATGGCATAAAAAAGTAATTGAAATTGATTGGCTCCATCTAAGCACATTGCAGTTGTATATTCATTTTTTAACTCCAATTTGATTGCGCTACGTGTGCTAATTAAAAAGTGTGGAATAAGTACTAACATAACCGCATATATTGCGTTGGGTAGTCCTGGACCTATGATTGCAACAATCACAATGGCTAATAATAAAGACGGAAGAGATAAAATAAAACTCATTATTTTCATTATTGGTGTGTCTACCCAAGAGGCACTAAATGCCAGAAAAGCGCCAAAACTGATGCCGATAATTGATGAGACAATAACTACCAAAGAGGCTAGCGATAACGAGAGCCGGGCACCGTAAACTAGTCTGGAAAATAAATCTCGGCCAAGATCATCGGTACCTAATAAAAACCGACCATCTCCGTTGTTATACCAAAATGGGGGTCTGTGTGCCGCGTTTTCAAACTGTGTGGTGGGATCAAATGGAGCAATTATATTTGCGAAGATTGCAATCAATAAAATAGTGATGAAAATCACCAAAGCATTCAACGCGAGTTTATTAGTTTTAAAATCAAGCCACCACTTTTGATAAACACTTGGTATTTGAGCTTGTATGTAAAAATTAGTACTCATTAGCTACTTCTATCTCTTAATTTTGGATTAAGCCACATGGAAATATAATCAAGAGTGATGTAAATAAAAATGACGATGCCAGCAGTAATCAATAATCCGCCATGAATCACCGGAAAATCCCTTCTATAAACAGCTTCTAATAACCATTTGCCAGCACCAGGCCAAGCAAAAATACTTTCGGTGATAATCGCTCCAGTAATAATGCTGCTAATTTGTAAGGATAAAGAGGTTAAAATTGGCTCAAATGCATTACGTAGCGCGTGTTTCCATGTGATAGAAAGTGTGGGAATTCCGCGAACAATTGCGTTGTTAATATAATCTTCGGAAAGTGTTTTTATCATAGATGATCGTGTGACTCTAGTGATTGCCGCAAGTGGAATAGTGCCTAAAACAATAACCGGTAAAATCATATGATGAATAACACTGATGAAAGCATCAAAGCCGTAACGGGGAGATAACAAACTATCAAATAATAAAAATCCGGTTACAACATCAATATCGTATTCAAAACCAATTCGGCTGGCAACAGGTGTAATGCCTAACCACATAGAGAAAAATAAAACTAATAACATCGCCCACCAAAAAATTGGTAAAGAGTATCCGATTAAGGTGACAGACAAAATTAATTTATCTTGCCATTTATCTTTACATTTTGCCGCGATAGTTCCGAGCCATAATCCGAAAGTAAGAGATAATGCCAATGTTACAAAAGCCAATTCCATAGATGCAGGCAAGTAATGAATGATTTCATCAGTGATACTAATACCTCTTGAAATTGAATAGCCAAGTCGTCCTGTTAAAACATTACTTAGATATTCGAAAAAACGACTAAAATAAAGAATTATTTGAGACAAAAAGCCAGTTTCAGAAGAGTTGAATGAATCTATCGGTATGATAAATGATAATCCCTCAGGGAAAAAATAATCACATAGAATAAATGTAAAAAAACAAAGCAAAAAGAAACTACTTGTTAAGTTGAGTATTTGGCGAATAAAAATACGAAACATAAAAGTTATACTTTATTAATACGGTTAATTGACGGACGGTAACAAGTAAACATCATTAAAATATATCCCATCTGTGGGCGCTAGTCTAAAATTGACCACGCGTTTATTTGCTAGAATAAATTGCTGAGCATGAGCAATAGGTACCCAAGGTAATTGCTGGTTAAATATAACTTGAGCTTCTTCATATAATTTAGCTCTATCTTTTGGTTCGGAAATTCTTCGCGCTTGATTAATTAGTTTATCAAATGAAGAATGGCACCAAAATGAAGCATTACCACCTGATTTCATTGCAGCACAACTTAAAAGTGGAGAAAAGAAATTATCTGGATCACCGTTGTCACCAATCCATCCTAATAATGCAGCGTGATGTTCTCCTCTTTTAGTTTTTTCCAGAAATGTACCAAACTCATAACTTATAATACTGACTTCAACTCCAATTTTCTCTAGATCTTTTTGAATTAACTCAGCCATTTTTCTAGCGTTAGGGTTATAAGTTCTTTGCACTGGCATTGCCCAGAGTTCCATTTTGAAACCATCTATAAAACCTTCATTAGTCAAAATACGTTTTGCTTCGCTAGGTGAATATTTACTTTCTGGTATATCATTATTAAATGACCACATGTTAGGTGGGATTGGGTTTTTTGCTTCTATTGCTGAACTGCCATACACAATTTTTAAAAGCCGCTTTTTATTTATGGCTAGGTTTATGGCTTTTCTAACATTTGGATTATTAAAAGGTTTTTTTCTAGTATTCATTGATAAATAGGCAATATTACTTCCGGATTCATTATAACTAATAATATCGGGATATTGTGCAATACTTTTAACATGAATCGGTAATGGCTTTGCCATAATATCGCACTCACCGGCTATTAAACGAGCAAAACGTAATGACGGATCAGGTGTAATTGCAAAAACTAACTCCTTTAATCTCTGTTCTCCTTGCCAGTAGTTTGGGTGAGCTCGATAACGTATAAATGCATCTGGATTATATTTTGAAAACTGAAAAGGTCCGGTTCCTATTGGCAGGTGATCGATTTTCGCTTTAATTCCTTTTTGCTGTAAATAGTTCGCATATTCGGCGGAAAGAATTGAAGCAAAATCCATCGCTAATGTCGCAATAAAAGGTGATTCTGCGTGATCTAGAGTAAATTTAATCGTATGGTCATCTAGCTTTTCTAGTTTAGTGATTAATGAATCAAATTCCATTGAGCGAAAGTATCGGTAGCCCAAATTTGAAATATTATGAAAAGGATGCTTTGTATCTTGCTGTCGAAATATCGAAAATAAGACATCGTCGGCATTAAAATTTCTGCTTGGTCGGAAATATTTAGTGTGATGAAATGCAACACCTTTACGAAGATAAAAAATATATTCTTTACCGTCAGCAGAAACTTCCCAATGGGTAGCTAAACTCGCCTCAATTTGACTTGTACCTCTTTTAAAATCAACGAGTCTGTTATATATGGGCTTTGAAGATGCATCAAACGTTGTTCCTGATGTCACTAATTGTGGATTGAAACTTTGCGGACTAGCTTCTGAGCAATAGACTAATAGGTTATCGCGGATGTTGTTTATTTTTGTTGTACTTTTACTAACTGATTTTTGCTTTAGTGATTTGTTTTTTGATTGAACAGTTGGTGATTTATTTGCTTTAAAAACTTTTGCTGGCTCTGAAGTATCATGGCAACTCATAAGCATAAACATATAACTCAAAAAGAGCATTTTTTTTAGTAAAGCCATTTTAAAACTCTATTCAAGAAGATAGACCTTATATTTTGAGATTAGTATTAATCAACATATAGATTATAGCATTAACGAGTCGGTGTTATGATTAAACCTTATTCAAGATATTGACTAAGGTTGACGCCAAAAGCTTCACTTTCATAAGCTTTGAATAATTTATAGGGTTTGGATTCTGTATCTGTTTGAATAAATGACAAATCTACAAGTCTTTGTTTACGTTTCTTTTTGTCTTCATCTAATATTAAAGGAACCTTTGGTTTTAATTTATTTCTTTTTCGGTTCCCAGAAACAACAATGCCTACTTCACCATTCTGCATTTCAATAATGGTTCCAGCAGGGTAAATACCACGCCATTCAATCAATTTGAGGGCTAAGTGTTCATCAAACCGATTACCTTTTCCCTGCATCAATACTTTATAAGCTTCAACTACTGAAAAAGCTTTCCGATGCGCTTGGTCAGAAGTTAATGATTCAAAAGCATTAATAATACTCACTATTCTAACTCTATTTGATATTTGGGCCGTTTTCAAACCACGAGGATAACCTTGACCTCCCAATCTCTCATGGTGACAAACAGCAATATCAACTGCAGCTGCCGGAAGATCGCTTTTCACTGCATCAATATCTAACTGATCTTGTAGTGCAAACCCTTGCATTAGGAAAGCACTATTCTCCCAGTCTTTATCCAATGCCGAAACGAACATGCCAACTTCCAGATCGCCCGTATAGACTTTAATACTTTGTAAGTGTTTATATGACATAGATTAAAAGCTTCTTTTTTTTTCAGTTTTAAGTTAAGAATGATTTAAGCTCGTCAATGTTTCTTTT
>JBLIBL010000041.1:0-27005 GCA_047633355.1 Polaribacter sp. | reverse complement strand
ATAGCAAATAGAATACCTGTACCGGCTAAAGAAAAAGCGACAGGGTATCCACTTAAAAGCACTAAGCAGACACATATAAACATAATAAGAGCGAACCATTCCATAACTATAGGCTCCCTGATTGAGTGCTGTTTGACTCTTTACCGAGCGGCTGCTTTTTAATAATGTTTAGATTTTTAATAATTTGATTGATGGTTTCTATTAATAAAAATAAAGGCATGATTAAAAGTAGCGCTTTCAATATAAATAGCATTGGTAATCCGCCAGGCTCAGAAGAGCTTTCACCGACTCGCCAACTCAAATAAAAGGCAGGCCAGCTCGCCCAGACTATAAAGATGGCTGTAGGTGCTAATAAAAATACACTACCGATTAAATCAACTAATGCCTTATTATGCTCTTTCATTTTGGCATAAAAAATATCAACCCTTACGTGCTCATTACTATTAAGAGTGTAAGCGGTTGCTAACAAAAAATTAAAACCATGCATCCAAGTAATAGACTCTTGAATAGCAATTGAATTGGAATTAAACAACCAACTAGAAAGAATATTAAATAAGCTAAAACCGATCATCAATAGCGTTAACCAAGCAACTAAACGACCAATAGTTTGAGATAAATTGTCTAGAATTTTCATTTTGTCTTACAAGCCTTATATATGGCGGTATTTACGTAAATTATAAATATTTGTTTAATGGTTATACACATACGCATAAAGTTATTAACAGCTTATACAAGGATCATTTTCACACCAATAAAACAAGCTAACTTATTGTATTAATTACTAAATAGACTTAGAAAATAAAAAGAAGCTAATCCATTCAGAGGTTTTCCAACTAAAACCTTAAATCTTATCAACAATTTTATCCACAGATTATAGGTATAAAAAAATAATGGTTTATTTTTAATGACTTAGACGATTATGTTATAAATTCCTTTAAGTTTCAAAGCTATTAATTCATTGTCAATTGCTTTAATAATCAATTGAGTTTTATAAGCTTGCTAGGAGGAATGGTAAGTAATCAGTTAGAATATAATTTAATGCACTATATGACGTCAAGCTCGGATTTTAGTTATAGGTCCTAGACATTGCTCCTAGACATAGATCTTGGTCGTAAATATTAATAGTACTCACTCAATATAATTAAAAGATTTAAAACATGCAAAAACAACAACCTTTAATCTTAGTCGATGGTTCTTCCTACCTATTTAGAGCTTATCATTCGATGTCGCAAACAGGATTTAGTAATTCTGCTGGACAGCCTACTGGTGCGATTTATGGCGTGATCAATATGATGAAGAGCCTTTGCAAGCAATATGACAGTCAACGTATAGCGGTTATTTTTGATGCAAAGGGAAAAACTTTTAGAAATGATATGTATCCAGAATATAAAGCAAACCGTCCGCCAATGCCTGATGATTTACGTTCGCAAATTGCGCCGGTACATAATATTATTAGAGCTTTAGGTTTTCCTTTATATGCGATTGGAGGTGTTGAGGCCGATGACGTGATTGGAACCATTTCAGATATCGCAACCAAACAAGGGCAAGATGTGATAATTTCAACGGGCGACAAAGATATGGCTCAGTTGGTTAATCAACACGTTAGCTTGATCAATACAATGACTGATCAATTTCTTGATGTAGAAGGTGTGAAAGAAAAATTTGGAATTCCGCCTGAACTGATTATCGATTTTTTGGGGTTGATGGGCGATAAAGTCGATAATATTCCTGGTGTTGCAGGTGTTGGTCAAAAAACAGCATTAGGCTTATTGCAAGGAATTGGTAGTGTCGATAAGATTTATCAAAACTTAGATAAAATAGCCGATTTACCTATCCGAGGGGCAAAAAAGTTAGGCGATAAAATGAAGGACAATGAAGCTGAAGCTAGATTGTCTTATAAATTAGCAACCATTGTTCTTGATGTTGAATTGCCTTTTTCAATTGACGATTTGGTCATGCAAGAACCGGATAAGGAATTATTAGAAGTCTATTATGAAGAGTTTGAATTTAGAACTTGGCTTAAAAATATTAAAGCAGGTTTACCTGCACTGCCATCAGCCAAAAAGTCTATCAATCGGCATTCAAGCCCATCGCCAGATTTGAGCGAGGAGAATGCTGACATCCCTTCGGAAGATACAATAAATACTAGTAAAATAGATACTAGTCAGTATGAAACGATATTAACTAAGGAGCATCTAGAAAAATGGGTATTAGCTCTTTCTAAAAGTGAAATTTTTGCCTTAGATACTGAAACAACGGGCCTAAATATAATATCGGCTGATCTAGTGGGGATCTCATTTGCAACTAAGCCTGGACACGCAGCTTATCTGCCCTTAATTCATAATTACCCCGGTGCGCCAGAACAAATTGATCAAGAATGGGCGTTAGAACAACTTAAACCTATTTTGGAAAATTCTAATATTGGAAAAATAGGACAAAACATAAAGTTCGACCAAAGCATTTTTAAAGGTGTAGGAATCAATCTGCAAGGTGTTCAGTTTGATACTATGCTGGAGTCTTATGTTTCGAATAGTGTGGGCAATCGGCATGATATGAATTCGTTGGCAAAAAAATATCTGGATCATGATTGTATTAGTTTTGAAGCGATTGCGGGGAAAGGGAAAAAACAACTTACATTCGACCAAATTGATTTAGAAATTGCGGCGACTTACGCCGCTGAAGATGCGGATGTAACACTGCAACTTCATCAAGTACTTTGGCCTGAACTAGAAAAACAAGAAGGTCCACGAGCGATCTTTAAAGAAATAGAAATTCCATTGATTGAAGTTTTATCTAGTATTGAACACCGTGGCGTTTTAATTGATTCTGGTTTTTTACAAAAGAAAAGCCATGACTTTGGACACCGTATATTAGAGTTAGAAAAAAAAGCCTATGAATTGGCTGAACAACCATTCAACTTAAGCTCTCCAAAACAATTACAAGAAATTTTATTCGAAAAATTGGGATTACCGATTTTAAAAAAGACACCTAAAAAGCAACCTTCAACCGCCGAAGAAGTGTTAGTTCAATTGGCATTAGATTATCCTTTGCCAAAAGTCATTATGGAATACCGAGGTTTAACTAAATTAAAATCAACCTATACTGATAAGTTACCACTAGCAGTAAAGCCGAGATCAGGCAGGGTTCATACGTCATACCATCAAGCAGTGGCTGCAACGGGCCGGTTAAGTTCGAGCAATCCTAATTTACAAAATATACCCGTTAAAACGCCCGAAGGTCGAAGTATTCGCGAAGCCTTTATTGCGCCAGAAGGTTATAAAATTCTGGCGGCGGATTATTCGCAAATTGAACTTAGAATTATGGCTCACCTTTCACAAGATAGCGGTTTATTAAAAGCATTTTCAGAAGGTTTAGATGTGCATAGCTCGACCGCAGCAGAAGTTTTTGGTTGCGAGTTAGAGTCGGTTACAAGTGAACAAAGACGTCACGCAAAAGCTGTTAATTTTGGTTTAATTTATGGAATGTCACGTTTTGGTTTAGCTAAACAGCTTAAAATCACCAATGACGAAGCTGCTCATTATATTGATACTTACTTTGCTAGATATCCAGATGTTGGCACCTATATGGAATCCACAAAAGTAAAAGCAAAAGAGCTAGGTTATGTAGAAACATTATTTGGACGTCGATTATATCTTCCGGAAATTAATGCCTCAAACGGGATGAGAAGACAAGCTGCCGAGAGAACCGCAATCAATGCACCAATGCAAGGCAGTGCGGCGGATATTATTAAAATAGCCATGATTGAAATTCACGACTGGATCAAAAAAGAAAGTCCTGACTGTTATATGGTTATGCAAGTACATGATGAACTGGTATTTGAAGTGAAAGAAGATAAATTGGACGAATACAGGGTAATCATAGATAAATTGATGGGTGAGGCCGTTGAGTTAAGCGTTCCCTTGATTGTCGACATTGGAGTCGGCGATAATTGGGAACAAGCACATTAATCAAAAATCATTTAACTGTGAATTTAAAACTTCAATAGGTGAATAATTATGCACAAGTGGATCATGATAACTGGCGTCGGTTTTTCAATCTTATCCGTCATTTTGGGTGCGTTCGCAGCACATGCTTTAAAGGAAAGATTAACAGAGTATTCTCTTAATGTATTTCAAACAGGCGTTCAATATCAAAGTATTCATGGAATTGCATTGTTACTCTGTGGACTTTTTGCGACTCATCTCAAAAATCAGAGTGAACAGACTTTTACTTGGTTAACATTAACAGCCTCATTATTCATCTTAGGAATCGTTTGTTTTTCTGGTTCTCTTTACGGGTTAGCTTTGACTAGTCAAAAATGGTTTGGCCCTATTACACCTATAGGTGGAGTATTTTTCATACTTGGTTGGATCTGCTTTTTGGTTGCAATCGTTAAGTCTTAAAACCTAAAAATACGCTATTTTTCTCATGTATTAGCCTTAACAAGCCATTACTAAACTGGCTTACATCAAAATTTTCTAATATTTATCATAACTCTGCAATAATTAACGAGTAAAAGGGCCGATAAAACGTTAAAATAACTGGTTTTTCAAGGGGTTAAACTAAACTATTAAGAGTATTCCAACCTTTAATGTAGGTAAATGAGCGATAATCACATGTGGCGGTATCTTTGTCTAAGTACTTTTCTAATATTAACGAGCATGGGCCAGTTAAAAGCAGTTGAATCGATTGGCTTCTATTACAATAAAATTGATTCTGTCAGAGAGCTTATCAACTATGATCGAGTCGTTGTTAATCCCAATTTTCTAAGCGATAGGCAACTTGCAACTTTGCATGAAGCAGAATCAAAAGTTTATGCTTATTTGAGTATAGGCGAACTTGATTTACCAGCTATGTCAGAATCCCAAAAGATACAAAAAACGGGTTTACTTTCAATTCCACACAGTATCAACCCTATTTGGCAAACACGGGTTATGGACCAGACAAACTATCTTTGGCAAGCCCATTTGGTATCGCAAGTTGAAAACATTGTTAAGAGAGGCTTTGATGGAGTTTTTCTGGATACGGTTGATAGTTATCAATTATTGGAAAAAGAAACCTATAATTTATCTCTTCAAGAAGTTGCCATAGTCGACAACATTGAGAAAATTTCAAAAGTCCAATATAAGGCTAAAAAATTAAAACTCATTATTAACCGTGGATTTGAATTATTGCCTAAAATTCAACAACGGAATATCAAGCTGGAAGCCGTTGTAGCAGAATCATTATTCCAAAAATATAATCTACAAAAACAACATTACTTTCCTGCAAAAAACGAAGATACGCTTTGGTTGAATAATCAATTACAAAAAATAGTAAAGAAAAAAATAGAGGTTATTGTGATTGATTATGCTTCACCCTGGGATAGGAGTAAGCAGCGTAATTTAGCAAAAAAGATTTTAGGGTTAGGTTATACACCTTACGTTTCAGATGGCTTGCTAAATACACTTGGAATTAGCACTATTGAACCTGTGGGAAAACGAGTGCTAGGTTTTTATGATGGATTAACGGTAAATGATATGACTTATTCTAAATGTCATCGATTACTTGCAATGCCGCTAGAATATTATGGTTATGTACCCGAATGTGTAGATATAAATAAATTCCAGGCTAGTGATATTGATTTAACTCGGTACGCGGGTATATTATTCTGGGTTGGATCTGAAGCGTTTGATAATAATCATTTAATGATTGATTGGCTTTTAAGTATAATAGGTAAGAAGAGAATTTTATTTTTGGGTGCTTTGCCTACTAATAGAAAATTATTGAACAAATTAGGCGTGACGCGGAAAACGGATCTTTCAGGAAAAATCAAATTATCAGAAAATAATTCATTACTTAATAAAACTAACAAGCAGATGTTTTTAGATAATAAAAATAAGCTACAGTTTAGTCCTTTCGAAATTTATGCTGACTGGAAAGTGTTAGGTAAACAAAGTGAAGTTTTTATTCAAATTGAAGATGAAAATGCAAATCTATCTAGTTTAGTATTTAGTTCACACTGGGGTGGAGCAGCATTAACGCCAATGCCCGTAACGACTTTGGCAAATAATCAAACTAATTGGATCCTCGACCCATTTTTGTTGTTAAACGAACTACTAAGCTTAGAAAAAATTCCATCAGCGGATGTGACAACGGAATCTGGAAATCGTATTTTTACTACACATATTGATGGTGATGGTTTTCCTTCTCGATCAGGCTTTACTAAGCAACCCTTTGTTTCAAAAATAATACTTGATGAAATTCTATCGAAAAGAAAAACACCTCATACGGTTTCTGTAATTGAAGCTGAAGTTAGCAAAAATGGTCTATATCCTGAGTTAAGTGAGGAGTTAGAATCAATTGCTAAAAAAATATTTAAGATGAATCATATTGAAGCAGCCAGCCACACTTTTAGTCACCCATTTTATTGGAATGAAATGACTGCAGAAAAAGTAAAAGCTTATGGAGAGCATTTACCAGTTAAAGGTTATAAACTAGATTACCATAAGGAAATTGTCGGCAGCGCTAAATATATAAAGACCTTACTTCCTGCTAGTAAAAAAGTGAAATTAATTCTTTGGACGGGAGCTTCTGACCCAACTGAAAAACAAATAATAATTGCTGAAGATGCTGGCTTATTAAATGTTAATGGAGGAAATAGCTATAGTGTTATTGGCGATGATGATTTTTCGGAAGTATCACCAACAATTGTTTGGCATAAAAATGCAACACAGGTCTATGCACCAATTCAAAATGAAAACCTTCATACTAATTTATGGTCTGAAAATTTTGACGGCTTCGCTAGGGTAATTGAAACTTTTGAAAATTTGGATAAACCGAAACGATTAAAACCCATGAGTCTCTATTACCACATGTACTCAGGCACATACCCAGCATCTATTAAAAGTATAAATAACATCTATGATTGGATTGATACACAAAACGTTACGCCACTTTTTTTAAGTGAGTATGCCAAGCGCGCTAAATCACTTTATGAAACAGGTATAGCGAAAGGTTTGTTTGGTGGTTGGCAGATTGTTTCAACAGGCATTAAAAGTGTTCGTTTACCGTTAGGTCTTGGTATGCCTGAAATGAAAAACAGTCATCTCACTGGTTGGAATAAAGAAGGTGATGGATACTATTTGATATTGAACAAAAATAGAATATTTCTATCCCTTAGAACGAATACTAAGTCTGCCTCTAATGAATCGAGACTGGAGAGTGCAAACGCCCAAATAATAACTTGGGATAAAGTAAGTAACAATGTAGTTTGGAATGTTTTATCTCATGTTCCCCTACAAATGACATTGAGAAATTACCATAACTGCAAAGTTGTATCAAATCATCAGTTGAAGGTAACGCACTACGGTAGAACAACTAAAATAAGTAGTAATGAAGTTGGTAATATAGGAGGTGTGATTAATTGTAATTAGTAATGATTATTTACTGAATTAAATTACGCAAACTAGAATGGGAAATGACGATAATAAAAAGCAATTGAAGCGAGGCTCGAAATCGAGAGAGGTTTTGCAATCTAAAGTTAGGTTAGTCAATCGTTTTTCATTGATTGCGTTGACCCTAACTTCGGTCGTTGCATTATGGTTAGTCTCACCAAGTCGCACCATGCTTTTAACTTTGTTAGCTGAGTCATCATCCCCGGATGTCGCTCTTGCTTTTCTTTATGCTTTAGATAAAAGTGTGCAGGATGATGAGGAGATTAAATATTTGATGTTCAAAAACTACCTTATTCTAAATAATTTGGTTAAAGCGGAAGCACTAATTTTGCCACTTTTACAGGATATAAATGGCAAAAAAAACTGGAAAGCGTTTGAAAAATATTTGTCGCTTCTTCTAGTAGAATACTGGGCGGCGACTACAAAACAAGAAAAAGATAAAAAACTATCAGAGATAAGCGCTTTATTCAATAAAATAGGTTATATACCAATCCCTCATGTTGCTAGAGTTTTTGCGGACTACGCACTCGCAATGGGTTTTGTAGAGAAAGCATATCAGTATTTGCTACCATTTAGCGACAATCAAGAAATTACAAATCATCAAGAGCTTCGAAACCTAGCGTTACAATTTTCGGCTTATCAAGCGGCGCTTAAACACCAGAGAATAATATTTTCTAAACAGCAAACTTTAGAGCAATTAAAGCGTTTGCTAAATTTATTTAATAATGCAAATAAAAAAATTGAGGCTTTTCAGTTTGTTAAACAATATAGCGAAAATCTGGAGGATGATTTTAGAAGAAAAAATTTGATAGCATCTAGTGAGTTTATTGTATTGTCTATTGAGCAGTCTTTATCGCAAGGTGATTATGATTTTGCTAGCTTACAGATTAAAAAAATTATAAAGATCCTATTTAAAGAGTCTTTTTTATCTAGAATCATTGATGCGAGTCTCGCGCAAAATAGATTAGACCTTGCCACTATTGCATCTGTAAGAAAGGTTTCACTTTATCCAACTCAGGCTAATATTGTTCAAGCACATGATATTGCGATTTGGCATGGCAATATATTTAGAGCGCTTGAATTGAGTCATTTACGAATTGCCAACAATCCAAGTGAGCTCAACATTCGTCAAGCGATTAAAGAATCTATAGCTTTAGGGGATTATTCTTCTCAAGCGACTTATTACCAGCGATTAGAAAAAAATCAGTTTTTAAAAGTTACAGAATTTGATGATTACATTAAGCTCATAGAGCTTAATGACGGTAGTAGATCGGCAATTAATGTTGTAAAAAGCTTGCTGGGTACTACGGTATTTTCTAATAAACAGGATGTTATTATTAAGAAACTGATGTTGCACAAAGCTAGATTACACAGTTATTTTTCCGAAAATGATGTTTTAGATGGCATTTGGCTTCAACTATTGGAGCTTGAGGATAAAGGTGCTATACAAAAAATTAGTAGAGATGAAGCCGAGCTGTTTATTAATGCAAGAATTGATACTAATCAACCGGAGGCGGCATTAGATATTTCATTAAAAAACGCAAATTGGTTGGAGGGTGATCTAAATTACCTGCAAGTCATTTTTTCACTTGCTTGGCAAATAGGTAACAAATCAATAGCTATTACTACTTTAGATGAATTGATGACCCGTACTGATTACGACTCGTCTAACGCTCTTAATGGTTACCGCTATATTCAATTACATCAACCCTTTTCGGTAACTGACATTCCTCGGTTATTAGAACTCTCGAAATTATGGGATAACGAAAGACTACTATTGATCGCTATAGATTTAGCTTATAACAACAAGGATTATCCGCTACTTGACCGCCTGCTTTCAAAAATGATGAAAGAGCCTGGTAATATAAATGATGAAAGATTACTTTTTTATGCCGCACTATCAGCGATTAAGCAAGGAAAAAGCGGTCGGGTGAAAATATTGTTTGCGCGTATTCTAAAAAATATACCCAAAGATAGTTCGGTAATTAATAGTTATTTATGGTGGTTAATCGAAAAAAATGAAATTGAATTACTAGAAGATGTTTATAATCGATATAAATTTGAGTTAAAAGATAGAGTAGATTTTTGGTTAGTTTTTTCGTCGGCATCACAAAAGTTAGGTCGTTATAGTGAGGCTGAACACTGGTTGAGAAAATTATTGATAGAGGAGAGTGATGTTAGTATAAATAATATTTTATATTACGCTCAATTAATGGAAGTGAAGGGAAATAATGATATTGCTTTTAGATTACGTCAATATGTGGTTAATAATTTAAGCCAAGAGTTGTTTGATTTAGAACCTCAACATTATTCTTTTATTTCTATACTGAAAATTTTTTCAGGTGAACGCTTTGCTTTACCATTATTAGAACAACAAGTTGTCACTAATCCTGATTTGCGAGGAACAATTGACTTATTCTCCTACTATTTGCAGCGACAGAATTATCAGCATTTATTTTTACTGAATGATAAAAAATATTTGGGCCATTTTAAATTGCCAGATTGGCAAAAATTATCCATCGCTTTATTAGAGAAAGACAAGCAGACGATTGAGAGTTTGGTAAAAAACTCTTTACAACTACCAATAGTACAAAAAAATTATGCCATGCAAAAGCTTGGTGGCAGCGCGAATGAAAGGTGGTCTGACGCTTGGAAGCATGGAGAAAATTGGCTTGGTGTTGTTAATAACGAAAGAGTAGAGAAAGAATTAAGACAAGTTTATATTGGCCAACACCCCAAAAAATCGCATGGTTTTCAAATTGATTATACAAGCTTTGCTTTTTGGGATATTGAACGAGTGAGTTTTCGTTCTTATCAGCCTATCCAAAATGGTTGGTGGGATGCAACCTTATTACAACAATATGCAGATTCACCTCTATTGATTAGCAGTAGTATAATAGAGAATGAAACTAGAGGGCTTTTTGATATAAATTTCAAAATTGATTGGTTTACGCCATTTTTGCAACAAGCTCAACCAGAGTTGCTGAGTATAAAAGTAGATTTGGCATCTGGTATCGGTTCTGTTAGAAGCGGAGCATTGATAGGGTTATCATTGAATATTGATGATAGACTGGAAAGCTACTATGATTTAGGCATTAATCAAGCATTTGAAGTTAGTCAGTTCGCAACTTTAGCAGCTCAAAGTGACCGATTTAGCTTTGGTTTGAATTACTTTCCTACAAATCGCGAGAGCGTTTCATTTAGATTGAATTTAAATGACGTGACAACTCGATTTGGTGATGAAGTTGCAACGGGATGGGATTACTCTTTACGCGTTTCTGAGAAATTATTTGTGTCAGATCCGGGTTGGAATTTATATTTTGATTTTGTACAGCAAGAGTATAATTATAAAAAGGCTCCACTAACAAAAATCAATGAATTTTATTCGTTGAATAATCGAATTGAACCCATTGACTTTGTGAATAAAAAATATGCAAGGTTTGCGGTAGGGCAAAGAGTTTTTCAGGGAAATCCAGGAGAACCAGGCACTGTTAAAGGGTCTCCTCGATATTGGATTGACACCTCCGTCGGCTTTAATGTGTTGAATAAGCAAAAGGATTTTTCTCTAAGTAGCGGATTGGGTTGGCAGTTATTTGGTGATGATGAATTAAGCATTAAATTGGATTGGCAAAGCAGTGATACTAACGGCGATGAATCACTAAAATTCTCTATAGGTTACTATTATAATCTGTGATTGTTGCAAGAAATGATGATAGATCGATGATTAGTATAATTATTTACATTTAGAGTTAAATGGAAGGAAAGTAGGATGAATCAAAGAGATAACTTTTTTCGAAGGATAACATTTCAATTTTTTATACTAATTATTAGCTTTAGTTTATTTTCATGTAGTCAATATCAAATTGCAGACAGTCCAAAAATCAAAAAATCGAGAACTTGGATTATAATGCCATTAGAAAATAATTCAAATCAACCATTAGCCACTGAGAAAGTTGAGGCGATTTTGAGTGCAACTCTTTTTAGTTATGGTGTTGATGCTCAGATGTATCCTAAAACAATTGCGACAGATCTCGTGAGTATCTTGGATAATCAATCTCGCAAATTGCAGGCGAGTGATTGGCTGATTGCCCAAGAAGCAACCTATGTGATCTCCGGTAGCGTAAATGAGTGGCATTATAAAAGCGGATTAGATGGCGAACCGGCAGTAGGTATAACCTTAGAGTTAATTGATAAAGTATCTAAGACAGTTCTTTGGAAAGCCACAGGTAGTCGCAGTGGTTGGGGAAGAGAAAGCTTAACCGGTGCAGGACAGACCGTTATCGAAGAATTAATTGATGGTCTAGAAATTCCTGAAAAAGAAGATTAATTAAATAGTCTAAAAATAAATATGAAAAAATTAAGAAGATTATTATTAATCGGATTTGAACGTAACTGGGTTGCATGGCTCGAAACTATTGTGGTCGCACTATTTTCGGTTTGGGTTTGGGTTTGGAATAAAAATAGTGTTTCCGTTGTTGAATCTGCACTATCTACCGAAACTAGCTTTTTTTGGCCGCTGTTTGGCCCAATGCTTATTTCGATTCGTTATGGATTTGCCAATGGAGTTATTTGTGGATTAATGGTTATCGCTGGTGTCGCTAGTAGTTTACAGCTAAATGAAAATATTCAAAACTTTTCTTTCTCTTTAAGTGTAGGAATGATTTTAACTTTGATGATCGTTGGCGAGTTTAGAGATCACTGGCAAGAAATCAACCAAAAGTTTAATCTAGATCATGATTATATGAGACAAAAATTAGAAAGTTTCACTAAAAATTATCACCTTTTAAAAGTGTCTCATGATCAGTTAGAGCACCGTATTGCCGGTGAACGGGTTAGCCTAAGAGCGAGTGTTAATCGACTTCAGGAAATAGCTTTAGCAAATACCGAAAAACGATTTGAGAATATGCGAAGTGCTTTTTTAAATATTATTGGAGAAATTGTTGGTTTTGAAGTTGCTGGAATATATCGCATAAAGAATGACGAAATAGATAAAAATGATTATGCGGTTATTAGTGAGCATCATCAATTAGATTTAAAAGATCCAATGCTAAAAAATATGATGGAGACCAATAAGTTATTAACAGCAGCAAAAATAGGTAAGGATGAAATACACAAATCTCGCTACCAAATTTGTATTCCTTTGTTAGACACCGCAAATAATTTGCAAGCCATTGTGGTAGCAGAAAAAGTAAAATTTTTTATGCTGACACCTTCCAATGTTGCGTTGTTATCTATTGTTTCAAATTTTGCAGCGGATCTTCTAAATGAGCATTTACAAGTAACCGTTTTAAATGCGCAACAAAAACATTTGTTTGAACAATACCTGAAACGTGCGGAAGAAAATAGAAGTCAGTTTGGCGCTGACACCAGTTTAGTTATATTTGTTGGTTTTCTACCTAAGTACAGAAGAGCTTTGCAAGAAGTTATTAGTTTCAGACGAGGGGCCGACGTATATTGGCATTGTTTTACCAAAGAAAGAGAACCTGTTTTAGTCGTTTTATTGCCCTTAACAACAGTTTGGGGCGCTCAACAGTATGTCAACCGAATTAAGGAGTTGCTAACACTATCATTAGGCGATGTGCCTATCACAATACAGGCATTAGAAAATGAAGTCGAAATATTAGGTCCACTAATATTGGGGAAGGATAAGAAAATAATATCGAGCTTTGTAGAGGAGTTAGGTGCTAGTGCTTAGGTTATGGTTTTTTGTCCAAGCGTTTATTATTGAAATTAGTGCTTTTGTTTTCGTAATTGATTCCGGGATGAAATTGGCAGGTTGGTTGTTATTTTTTTTAATACATGCAATTGCTTCAGCTAGCTATTCTTTGGCTTGTTGGTTCCTTTTACCAAAATCATATCAAGCTTCATGGCTAAAAGCACAATTATTTTTATTTTTCTTTACTTTATTTTTACCGTTAATAGGTATGACTGGAATAAGTTTATCTTTAATAATAGCACTTCATTTACCTAGAAAACAGAGCGATGTAACTTGGGATGTTTGTGAGCAGATTCCTTTACCTCAGCATCCTGGAGAAATAAATCAAGATCAGTTTGGTACGGGAGCATTAGCTGAAATATTAGTGAAAAATGACGATGTCGAAAGACGCTTGATTGCGGTAAGTGCTGTTCAGCACTTTTCTAGAAAAGCTGCGGTTCCTCTATTGCAATTGGCATTAAAGGATTTATCAGATGATGTAAGGCTATTAGCCTACTCATCATTAGAAACAATAGAAACCGAAATAAACACTTCGATAGGACTTTGTAAAAAGCAATATGAATCAAATAATGTCGCTTCAAAAGCCGCTGAGATAGCACATCACTATTGGGAGTTATGTTATTTAGGAATTGCGGAAGGAAGTTTGTTGAAGCATTATTTGCGAGAGGCTGCTCGTTATTTAAGTTTAGCAAACCAGGAATCTCAAAATGCATCCAATGAATTATTACTTGGACGAATACTGCTAAAACAAGGTCAGTATAAACTAGCTTCAGAGCATTTAAAACGTGCCCAAAAAGGTGGGTTACTAGCCAGGCAAGTCCTTCCTTATTTAGCCGAATGTTCATTTGAACTGGGTCATTATGATGAAGTTAGAAACCTTTGTGAGCAATTTCCAACCCAGAGAAACGGCGTACTTAGCCAGCTCCGAGAGTTTTGGCTATGAGTTCAAAGCAACCCGTCGATATTTGCTTGCTTTTAGAAGGAACATATCCTTATGTTAGAGGCGGCGTTTCGAGCTGGCTTCATCAAATAATTGAAGGATTAAAGGAGTACACTTTTCATATTATTTTTTTAGGAGACGAGCCAAATTCATATACAAAGCGTTATTACCAATTCCCAGCAAATGTTAAAGGATTTGAAATGCATTATCTGCTTTCTGATATCGGAAAATTTAGCCCATCAGCAAGAAAAGGTAATTCTGACGCATTCGAAATTTGGAATCAATTTTCTGCTTTTTTCGAACAAAACAAACATCCGATCCCCGGCGATTTATTAGCTGAGGTTGCCAAATTTTTAGGTAGTCAAAAAGAAATCAGCATGCAAGATTTTTTGTATAGTGAAGCATCATGGAAAGTATTGACTGAACGATATGCAGAGTCGGCAATTGAACATTCGTTTGTGGATTACTTTTGGACCTATCGTAATATATATCAACCTCTTTTTGTGCTGTCAAAAATCTCACAAAATTTACCAAATGCAAAAGTTTTTCACAGTGTCTCAACAGGTTATGCTGGTTTTTTAGGCGCGTTATGTAAACAAACTTCAAAAATGCCGTTTTTATTAACGGAACATGGAATTTATACGAAAGAACGTAAGATTGATTTGGCACAAGCAACTTGGATAAAAGATCGACATAGTGTTATTGATATTAGTATGCATAAAGAAATCGATATTACTCGTAAAACTTGGATACGTTATTTTGAACAGTTGGGCTTAACTGCTTATGACCAAGCATCTAAAATCATTTCACTTTTTGAAGGAAATAGAAAAAGACAACATCAAGATGGAGCTGATGAAAATAAAACTCAAGTGATTGTAAATGGTATTGACACAAAAAAATTCTTAAAGGCGTATGACCAAAGGCCGGATAAACCACCGATGGTTGTCGGTTTAGTCGGAAGAGTTGTTCCGATAAAAGACATCAAAACTTTTATACGAACGATAAGGGCATTACTAGAAACTATCCCAAATATTGAAGGATGGATTATTGGCCCGCGTGATGAAGATAAGGAATATACACATGAATGTGAGTTATTGATAGAGAGTTTAGGATTAAATAAAAATATAAAAATGCTTGGTAGTCAAAATGTGGTCGAAATGTTGCCGCAGTTAGGTGTCATGATATTAACTTCAATTAGTGAGGCACAGCCTTTAGTATTGTTAGAAGCAATGGCGGCGGGAATACCATGTGTCGCCACAGACGTTGGAGCATGTAGAGAAATTATTGAAGGCGCATTAGGTGTTGACGCATCAATTGGAAAGGCTGGTGCAATAGTTCCTATTGCAAATCCAATAGAGTCCGCTTCAGCTGTTGTTAAAATTTTACAAAGTAGTGAAGAGTGGAAGTCAATTGGTGATATAGGTATAAAGCGCGTCACAAAGTATTATGATGAATCTTTAATGTATGAGTCCTATCGTCAATTGTATAAGGAGGCGACCGAGCTATGGCCGGGATAGGTTTTGAATTAAGAAAAATATTAGACAAACAAACATTGATGTCCGTATTTGAGGCTTATGGCTTGGCTGGAATGATCAGCTCCGGCCCTTGGGTTTTATCAATCTTTGCTTTATTAGCGATTGGTTTTTTAAGTATTGGCTGGGTGTTTCCTTCCCAGGTGATTGAACAATTTCTTTTGTTGGTTACTTATTTAATGGCAGCTTCACTGATCATTAGTGGCTTGTTTCAATTGCTTTTAACACGTTATATATCCGATCTTATTTTTGCAGACAAACAAGATGAGATTACACCAAACCTTCTAGGCACAATGCTCTTAACCAGCGCAATAGCGGCAATTATTGGTGGCGGAATATTATCATTTGTCACTGAAATATCGCCTTTAGTCAAAGTGATATTATTTACAGCTCTAATTTTACTCTGTAATCTATGGCTAATTATAGTTTTCTTGAGCGGTATGAAAGAGTACTACAGGATCTTTTTTACCATGGCATTTGGTTATGCACTAATGGTTTTACTCAGCTATTTTTTACCATCAAATGGTATACTTGGATTGATAACAATTTTTACTATTTGCCAAGCGTTAATTACTTTCACCTTTTTATTTTTTGTTATTAGAGATTATCCTGCAGACAGATTAGTTTCATTTAGCTTTTTAGATTCAAAAAAGACATTCTATTCTCTTTTGTTTTGTGGGCTTTTTTATAACTTAGGTGTTTGGTTAGATAAATTTGTTTTTTGGTTTAGAAGCGAGACTTCGCATCAAGTGATTGATATTTTTAGAGCATCGTATATTTACGATTTACCAATTTTTATTGCTTATCTTGCAATAGTTCCCGGTATGGCTGTATTTATGCTTAGAATGGAAACAGATTTTGCGGCAGCATGTTTAAAATTTTATCAAACAGTAAGAGAGGGTGGAACACTTCAGTCGATATATTTTGTGAAAGATAAAATGGTGCTAGCTTGTCGTCAAAGTATATATGAAGTATTTAAAGTACAAGGTATGACTTTGGCTTTGTTGCTAATTTGGGCAGAAGAAATCTTAGTTTTCTTAGAAATAAATTTGGCTTACTTGCATTTGCTTTATGTTGATTTGGTAGGCGTTAGTCTACAAGTTTTGGTTATGTCAATTTTAAATGTTATGTATTATTTGGATAAGCGTTATGCCGCTCTCGCTCTCACGATGTTTATGGCTGCTGGAAATTATTTTTTGTCGCAACTTAGTGTTGACTTAGGGCCTGTATATTATGGTTATGGTTTTGCTGTGACGATGTTATTGACTACCCTGATAGGGTTAATCGCGTTAGATAGACAGTTTGCGTCATTGGAATATCAGACATTCATGTTGCAAAGAACTTAGTTAAAATATCATCCTACTTGCTATACTATTAACCGAATAGCCCAACATATTCAGAAATTAATGTTCTTTTTCCGAACTCCATATCGACTGAAACTTGTTCTAGTAATGCAGGCGTAATCTGAAACCTTAAATACACTTAACATGCTCTATAAATCAAGTGAATATATTCACTGGCTTGTATAGTTCTGTCAGAGTATTATTTATTTGAGATAGTCCTTGTTAAAACATGCGGCCTTATTTTAGAGATTTTTATTGAGATGCCAAAGAGTACTCCCCAGAATAAACTACTGAATACAGTGAATGTGATTGGTTCTAATATTTCAAATGGTGCTAATCTACTTGCTAACCAATAAGTCAACGGACCGAAAATAACACCCAATAATACTGCCAGCCATATTGAATAGTTTTCTAGCCAGCGATAACAGCCGTTAAATGTTAGGCCAAAACTAAGCCAAATGAGAAATAACCAAGAGGGCAAAAAGTAGTCGGGTGATGCGTAATTGGTGAGTCCAAAGTAACGGAAAAATAATTCGCCTATTACGCCGACAAAGATAAGAAGTAACCTAATGGGCAACTCCGATAGTGGCTGCCTCTCAAGCTTTCGTTCTATTAGTAAATAAGTAGCTAGCATCGAAATAATCAACCACGATAACGAACCATCTTGGTTGATTATGGAAAGGAACCAGCAGGCTTGAAAAAATAAAACATGAAATAGAGTGTTAATAACTCACAGCCTAGGAAGCTTTAGACGCGAGTGTTGAACGTATCGACTCGCCAAGCAATGGTAACCCCATAGGGACTCGAGCCACAGGTTTTACTAAATGAATTTGAACATCGCTTATCACTCTTTCTCTAAATCCACCTTCGCAATAACACAAATAGAATTGCCACATTCGTATAAAAGCATCACTAAAGCCTTGTTTTTTAATATTTTCGATATTTTTGAAAAACTGCTCTCGCCATTTCTCAAGAGTGATTGCGTAATGAACACCGATATCTTCTGAGTGTAAAATTCGCATATCACTGGCTTGTCTAACACTGTCACTAATTGAGTCTACTGACGGAATACAGCTACCTGGAAATATATATCGTTTGATGAAATCAATTTCATTCTTGGCACTTTCAAAACGCTGGTCGGCAATAGTTATTGCTTGAAGTAACATTTCTCCGTGGGGTTTTAATAAGTGACTGCATTTTTTGAAAAACGTATTGAAGTATTGATGACCAACAGCCTCTATCATTTCAATAGAAACTAGTTTATCAAATTGTCCTTCTAGCTTTCGATAGTCCTCTTTTAGTAGAGTAATTTTATCCTCCAAACCGGCTTCTTTTATTCTGGATTCAGCTAGCGCATACTGCTCTTCTGAAATCGTGGTAGTGGTTACTTTGCAGCCATAATTCTTAGCGGCATATATTGCGAAACCTCCCCATCCGGTGCCAATTTCAATAACATGGTCATTGTCTGTTAAACGAAGTCTTTGACAGATCCTATCCAGTTTTTGGTAGGACGCTTGTTCCATAGAATCTGTCTCTTTATGAAATATACCCGAGGAATACATCATAGTGGGGTCAAGAAACTCACTAAAGAATTGATTGCCTAAGTCGTAGTGAGCCACTATATTTTTTTTGCTGCCTTTTTGGGTGTTTTTATTGAGCCAATGGAACATTTTTTTGACTGGGGTGGTGAATCGGGCGATGCCTCCTTCAACCGAATCAGTCACGCTTTGATTCACAGCGAATAAACGAATAACGTTAGTCAGATTTTCTGTTTTCCAATACCCATTTATATAAGCTTCTCCAGCACCGACACTGCCACCAAATGCCAGATACTTGTAAAATTGGTCATCTAGCACTTCAATGTCAGCTGTGAGGTCGCGCATTTCATCTCCGTGAAAATGCTGTGTTTGCTCGCCGTCTTTAATCATTAGACTACCGTAATGTAATTCGTTTAAACCAGAAAACATTGACGATTTTATCTTTCTCAGCCAGTAACCTTGTTTGTTAGAATCAGCCGTCGAGATGTTTTTTTTTGATTGATGCTTTGACTCAAGTTGCTCCGCTAAGCTCTTTATCGACAGACTATTGTTCATAATTGTTCCTTAATCCTTAACTAATTTTGAATTGTTGCTCTCGCTTTTACTTTCAGGTTTCGGGTTACTGTGAAATGGTACCCTTTTTATCCAAAGCCTCAAAGCTTGCCAATAGATTCCAGAAACCACTTTTATCGTCATAAGCGGGTAACCTACTAACACTCTCGCTAGACTAGCACTAGTGATAGGTTTTCCTTTTAACAATAAACACGCATCGAATACCTTGTCTTTACTCATGGTGTTTTTCATATATACGGTCAAACGTTCATTTGGGATCATAAATCGCCAATGACATTTCATTTCCATTGGAAGGAACGGAGAAACATGAAATTCTTTGTCGAATGACATATTGATCGATTCTTGATTACTGGTTAACAATTGACCTTCTCGGTTATCAAAAACATAGCTAAATCGTTCGTCCCAGGGGGTATTGTTAATTTGAGCTAGTAAAAAATCTAAGTTTTCTGTTTCCTTATTAAAACAATAATAAAAAGTAACTGGATTAAAGCAGTGACCAAAGTAGCTCAAATGAGTCAAGATCCGTATGGGACCGTTATGTTCTGTATCGAACTTGTTGCCAATTTCCGATTTGACGGCTTCTCTTATTGAACCGTTTTCATCACATAAATAGTTTTTAGAATTAAATGAGCCTGCATTAAATCGGTTAACAGACCAAAGCAGAAATCGATCGAAGATGTGGCTAAGCTCATCGATATCTATATAAAACATACAAATTCTATTGTTAAACCGATTTTTTTTTGGAGTTATTCGACTATGTCGTATATGACCAAAGTAAACTCTGCTCTTCATTTTTGATCTCCTTTACATTGGTTAATTTTGTTGCATGTTCGGCTTGTTGAGTAAGGTGTTGGTCAAAGTCTTTAAGTGCTCGTAAACTGCTGACCACGGCGTCCTCATGAAATCCATATCGCCAATAAGCGCCACAATAAAAAGTACGATTTTGCCCATTGATCTCAGAATGATGAGCCTGTGCCGCTACGCCTGTCTGACTGAAAAACGGATGAGTATAATCCAGGGTTTTAATGATCTTAGTCGGGTCAATATGGTCTTTATAGTTTAATGAAACACAATAAGTATGCTTGCTTTTTAAACCTTGTAATATGTTCATATTGTAGGTGAGCGCAACACCCTCTTGTTTTTCTTCGAGTAAATGATAATTCCAAGCCGCCCATGCTAGTTTTCGTTTGGGAAGTACAGAGTCATCTGTGTGCAGAATTGCTTGATTGGCTTTATAAGGAATTGCACCGAGCACTTCTTTCTCAAGTTGACTTGGTTGTTCAAGTAGTTTTAATGCTTGGTCACTATGACTAGCAATAAATACATAATCGTATTGCTCGCGTTCACCATTTGCAGTGACCCAGACATGAACAGGGTGTCTTTCTATTTTTTCGACAGCGGAAGATAGTTTGATCTTATGCTTAAAAGCTTTAATTAGAGGCTTTAAATAGGAGCGTGAGCCACCTTGAATAACATGCCACTGTGGTCTGTCATCAACACTTAACATACCGTGATTATGAAAGAACTGAACAAAAAATCGAGCGGGAAATGCTAGCATACTTTCGTGGTCGGTAGACCAAATAGCGGCGCCCATTGGTACAATGTAGTGGTCCACAAATTGTTGTGAGTATTCTTTTAATTTTAGATACTCGCCAAGTGAAATTGAATCGGAAGTTATGTCTAGTAACTCTAATGACTCTTTATTAAATCTTAGAATGTCTTTAATCATTCGATAAAAACGGGGTTTAAATAAGTTTGATCGCTGAGCAAAAAGACTATTTAAAGAATTGCCGTTATACTCAATACCTGCAGACTTAGCTTGCACACTGAAACTCATATCACTGTTCTGATACTTAACACCAATTTCGTCTAGAAGGTTAATAAAGTTAGGATAAGTTCTTTCGTTGAAAACAATAAAGCCAGTATCAATTATTTGCTGATCGCCTTGCCAATTAATATCATGAGTATGAGTATGACCTCCTACATAATCGGCCGCTTCATATACTGTGATGTCGTGTTTTTTATTTAAATGATAGGCTGCAACATTACCTGCGATGCCTGTCCCAACGATTGCTATTTTCATGTTTGGGGCACCGTATTTTTTAGTATTTTCGTTGCCCAACTTGCGGGTAACATTGATATCGCTTTCAATAAATAAGTAAACCGTTTTGGAAAGTGAATTTCTGTGGTCTGCCGACAAAGCTTGTTGTAAATTATTTCACCTGCCTTTTCGACAGTTACAATGCCGGGCATAGCGAAAGTATTCTTATCGGTCAGAGGTGTCTTAACAAATCCAGGACAAATCCAACTCACATCAATTTTCTCAGAGGCTAATTCAATTTTTATGCCTTGAAAAAGATTGAGTATCGCCGCTTTACTGGCAGAATAAGATTGACCTTTTGGAAGGCCTTGCCAAGCGACACTACTGCTCATGCCGACAAGGTAGGGTGCTGATGACTGTCTTAAAAAGGGAAGACTAGCTTCAATTCCTTTTACCATTGATAGAAAGTTAGTATCCATCATTCTTTTGAATGGTAAATATGAAAAATTAGAAATGTCGATGTACTCAGCACCTCCTGCATTTAGAATTACGCAATCCAACGTACCGAATTTTTGAACAATTCTTTCAACAATCAGACGGTTTGTATCAAGACAAGTTAAGTCGCCTGCCATTACCAAAGCATTATTATATTGACAATAGATAGAGTCCAGTTGCTCTTTGTTTCTAGCACTGACGGCCACATTCGCTCCATGAGCAAGCATCTCTTTTGCAAGAGCTAAACCGATGCCACTGGAAGCTCCTGTAATCCAAACTGTTTTATTTTTAAACTTATAGCTCATTATATTTTTTGTTTAACCCATTTAATGACTCTACCCAACAGTGGAATCTGTTCATACAACATTGCACCTGCATCAAAATAATCACGATGAAATATTATTTTTTCAAATTCGTCAATTTTAATTAAGGTTCCACCCGGCACCAAAATAGGTTTAGCTTTGTTTAATTTTGGGTGACAAACAGTCATTTCCCATTCGATAAAAAATTGTTTATTCTCGTTAAGACTGTTACCAAATTCAAATTCAACCGATTCAACGTTTTGATAGAGTTCTTCAAAGTATTGTTTTAGATTTCCCAACCCATCGATTTTGTGAAAAGGGTCAGTGAATTGAATTTCTTCAGCGTATAAACCTTCTATGCTTTCAATATTGGAAGCATTCATATTTTGATAGGTCGACTTGAATTTTTCAACGATCATTTTGCTAAACTCACTTTGCCTGGGATTTTATGTGGTTTTGTAGTTTTATTTGGCTTTTAACTTTTTCAGGAATCAGTTTTAAATCCCACACTAAACCTAACCAGCTCATTATTTTAAGAATATAAAAAGTAATATCTATTTCCCACCAGCGAAAACCTTGCTTTACAGTTCCGGAATAAAAGTGGTGATTGTTATGCCATCCCTCTCCAAGGGTAATAATTGCCAGAAACGCATTATTTCGACTATCATCTGGCGTTTCAAAACGCCTAGTTCCAAAACGGTGTGCAATGGAATTTATAGTGTAAGTCGCGTGATAAAGAATGACTGTCGAAACAAAGAAACCCCAGACTAATAACTGAACACCACTTGTCTTCAAATCTGGACTGGTTGATTCGAGAATCGCTCCAATTATAAATAGCGAAACAGCCAGTACCACTGGTACCGCAATATCAAAACGGTCGAGCCATTGGAGTTCTTTGTATTTGTAGAAATCTTTAATCCGACGAGTGTTAGTATGGAAATTACGATCGGATAAAAACCATAAAGTATGACTCCATAAAAAACCTTTAAACTTTGGCGAATGAGGATCATTAGTTTGGTCAGTGTGCGAATGATGCTGTCGATGATGAGATGCCCACCATAAAGGACCTCTTTGAGCGGAGGAGGCACCAATTACAGCGAAAATAAATTGCATGATTCGGCCAGTCTTAAAATTTTTGTGAGAGAAATAGCGATGATAAAAACCGGTAATCGCAAACATTCTTAAGAGATAGAGAAAAACGCAGACATAGAGGGCAAACCAGCTAAATTCTACAAAAAAAATACCAAGCACTCCCAAGTGAACCATAATAAATGGAATAATACGCGTCCAACTTATTGAGTCACCATCTGCGCTAGTAATAGCCGAGCTGTCAAACCATGCGGTAATCTTTGTGAGCCAATTCTCTTCTTTCGTTGCTTCACCCATTGTTATTTACCTTTATGCACCAGTTTTGGTCGTTTTGGTGTTTGCGCATGAGAATATTAATTTCGCCAACATTAAATCCCCATTTGCTCATTTTAGTTGTACCCATTAGTGTGTTTTCATCGATTAGATGTAGCCAATCATCCATTTCTATTTCTATTGAATCATCTTCCATTTGAATCAGCAAACGATAACTTAGGTTTAAACTATCTCCGTAAACGACTCCTGTTGCTGAACCAACCACATCACCAGCAACTCCAGAAATTTGATTATTCTGTGTCTCAAATTTCCAAACTCGTGTTTGTTTTTCACCGTCATCAAATGAAAACCGCTCATCCAATACAATCATAGAATTTTCTTTATAAGCTTTTATGTCGGCAATAAACTTTCGCGTCACTTGGTTATTTCTGTCTTTTACAGTACCCCATGCACACATATTACCCGTAAAAAATTCTTCAAAAACAAACGAAGGACTTTTTTCTTTATAGACTTCAGGGTTGATTGAGCAAGCTGATAGGGGTATTAAAACCAAGAGTATTATTAAGCTTTTATACATTATTTTCGCCGGTGTTATTGCGGTTATAAGTGCTTACGATTATTACAACGTTTTGGATCAAACGAAAAATATATTTTATTTAATCTGATCCATTTTAAAAAGTAACACGTAAATCAAAATAGACAAACAAAAACCACACAATAAACTACGGAGATGTAAAATGAAAAAACTAACACCTTGGATGCTAATTGCTTTTCTTGGTATGGTCGGTTGTAGTAGTAATAACGATGATGACGAAGTAATAGATCCACTAGTACCAGTGGCAATGACTAAAATACAAATAGTGCATGCTTCACCAGATGCGCCAACAGTTGACTTGTTGCTTGACGGAGCTGAAATAGCTGGAGATGTAGATTACAAACAAGCGACTGGCATTGCTGAGATTGTTGCCGGTAGTCATATTGCAGAAGTTAAAGCGATTCTGCCGGACGGAACAACCATTGATGCATTTCCTGCAGTAACAGCCGATTTGACTCAAGATCTCATTTACAGTGTTTTAGCTGTAAACGATACAGAAAACTTAGAAGCGCTTATTCTAACTCGTCCAGATATTGCGGTTACAGAAGGTAATGCGAGAGTGCAAATAGTCCATGCAGCACCTCAAGCTCCAATGGTTGATATATATGTTACTGCACCTGATGCAGATTTAGCTCAGTCGTCAGTACTAGTCACAGCAAGTTTTAAAGACAGTCTGGATGCTACTGAAGTGCCTGTCGGTGATTACCAAATTAGAATAACTCTTGCTGGAGATGTGGAAACAGTTGTTTACGATTCTGGAACTATTACATTACCTAGTACTTCAGATTTCTTAATAGCCGCAATAGAAAATACTGGAACCGGAGACCAGCCAGTCAATCTATTGTTAGTTAGTCCTTCAGGAGCGGTTGAATTATTAGATGCTGCAACCCCTGCAGCAGTCAGAGTCATTCACGGTAGTGCAGATGCTCCTGCTGTTGATATCATTGCTAATGATAATTTCGCTGCGCCTCTAATCGCGAACTTAGCGTTTACTGAATTTGCTGGTTATGTCGATTTAGCGCCAGCAATCTACAACGTAAAAGTCGTACCAACCGGCACTGAAACTCCAGCTGTTATTGATGCTGACTTAGATCTGGCTGCTGGTATTGCTTACAACGTGCTTGCTACTGATGCATTGGCTAGCATTCAACCACTAGTTTTTACCGCGGATAATCGAAGAGTCGCGACTGAAGCTAAATTAAGAATCGTACACGGTAGCCCAACGGCAATGAATGTTGATATCTATTTAGTAGCTCCAGGTACTGATATTTCGACTGTAGAACCTACTTTAGCTGATGTTGCATTCTTAGCTGTTACCGATTTCATATCCGTAGCCGCTGGAAGTTATGATGTGGTTGTCGCGGCAACAGGTAGCGACACACCAGCTATTGGACCAGCGACTATTACTCTAGCCAACGCTGGTATTTATACTGCAATCGCTAGTGATGCTGAAGGTGGTGGAGTACCACTTGGTTTAATTTTATTAGATGATTTTGTAGCAGTAACGTTTTAGCTGTTTATCACCAATCATCGTTCGAAGAGTGACTTTAAATCCTTTTTGAACGATGTCTTATAGGATAATCTTAAATGAAATTTTATATATGGACCTAATAAAAAGACAATACAGCGATAATTTAGTATATTGGCCAATAGCTCAATCGATGAAAGTCAACTCGACCAAAACTAAATTAAAGCGAATCACTCAAACGATGTCTGCAGAAAAATCTAATAGTTCTAAAGTGTTACATGACGATCCAGTACGTTGGAGACATCATATGAAAGCTGTGGCTGAAAAGCAGGACCGAGGTGCATTTCATGCGCTTTACCTTCACTTTTCGCCCAAAATTAAGTCGTTCTATTTACAAAAAGGGATGACGAGTAATGCAGAAGAGCTAACTCATGAAGTATTCATGAAAATTTGGCAAAAAGCATCAAGTTACAATTCAGGCAAAGCCAAAGTTTCTACCTGGATATTTACCATTGTAAGAAACTCTCGAATTGATTTTTTAAGAAAAAAACGACTCGACGAAGTCCCTGAAGATGATCATAGTGAGGCTTATGAAGAGAGTGACTATGATGAAAAAATTGACTTCGACCGTCGAAAGCAACAAATTGCTAATATTTTTGAACTACTTAGCGAAGAACAACGTAATGTACTACAGAAAGTCTATTTTGAAGGCAAGAGTCATCAAATAGCGGCACAAGAACTTGAAATGACAGCTGGTGTGGTCAAATCAAGAATAAGAAGCGCTTTGAAAATACTACGTTCCCATATGGGAGATGGAGAAATATGAAATACCATCCAGATATAGAGTTATTGTTGAAATATTCCAGCGGTCAATTAGAACCCGCTGTTAGTATTGCTGTAGGGATTCACCTACAAGAATGCAACCAATGTGACAAAAGTATTCAGGAATTTGAATCGGTTGGCGGTTCAACTCTTGAAGCGATTCAGGTTGAACCGATTGCTGATGGTCTGTTCGAAAAACTAATGGACGATGTTGGTCATTTACCGCTTAATCAGCCAGTTACAGTTTATGATGATTATGCAGTGGCAGATATTGATAAGCCGTTTCTTCAGCAGCTGAGTGAGCGTAATTATAAGAATTTAGAATGGAAAAAAGTGACTAAGAAAATTTCAAAAGCGAGCATCGCGATGAATGACCCGCGTTACCAAGTTGAGTTACTACGTTTCGCGCCTAAAGCCAAAATCCCTAAACATACTCACATCGGTAGTGAGATTACCGTAGTACTTGAAGGACAGTTTAGTGATAAAGATGGTACTTACAAAAGTGGTGAATTTATGGTTAAAGATTCTTCTGTAGAGCACCAGCCTCTAGCAGGAATTGAAGGTTGTATTTGCTTGGCGATTACGGATGCACCTTTGAAGTTTACTGGTACATTTGGACCAATTATTAATTGGTGGATAAAGTAATATTAAGTCAATATTCTAACCCTGCATTGGATTATAATGAAGTATTTTGAACTATGTAAGTGAGTAAGTGAGTAAGTGAGTAAGTGAGTTATGAAAGCAATTTGGAATGGTAAAGTGATTGCGGAAAGTGATAATACGCTAGTGGTTGAATCAAACCATTACTTTCCAGCGGATTCAGTTAACTCAGAATATCTTAT
>JBLIBL010000040.1:0-27907 GCA_047633355.1 Polaribacter sp. | reverse complement strand
ACATCGCGACTAAATCCTTTCGCAATAATTTCTCCTTCGTCCATTAAAATCAATTCATCACAGAATATCGACGCTATATTTAAATCATGAATGCTTAAGACAATTGTAATATTAAGTTTTTTTATCAGATGTAAAATATCAATTTGGTGTTGGATATCTAAGTGATTAGTCGGCTCATCTAAAATTAATATTTTTGTTTCTTGAACAATCGCTCTGGCCAGCATAGCTCTTTGCTTTTCACCACCAGACAAGGTGTTAAAAGAACAATGTAATTTATCACTTAATTCTACGTCTGCAATCGCTGAAATGACTCGTTGTTTATCTCGCGCGCTGGGAAATGACAAAAATTTTAGATTAGGAATTAAACCTAGGCTAACCAATTCACAGACATCCATATCAAATTGGGTTGGTGGCTCCTGCAAAACCACTGCAATATTTCGTGCTAGCTCTCTTCTAGAATAATCATAAATGTTTTTATCGTTAAAAGAAAGAGAGCCAGAACTAATTTTGTTTTTACCGAATAAGCATCGTAATAAAGAAGATTTGCCAGCCCCATTAGGACCAATCACTCCCGTTATTTTGTTTCGTTTAATCTCAAATTTAAGATTGTTGAGAATGCAAGACTTATCAACTTTCCAATAGAGAGCTGTTGCAACAAACACGTCAGCTCCCTTCTTTGATGAAGAGACCGTTGATTGAGTTGATGATTGAATTGACAATATTGATCCTAGTTTAATGATAATAACGGGATCAAAAAAAGCGAATAGTAAAACCAATAATCGGTTTTACACTCTGCTTCCGAGTCATCCCGCTCAGTACAAATTGTATTCTTTAAAGGTAAATAAACAGGTTTTCTGACTTTACAGTTGCGGGTACAGTTGTGAAAGGCGTTACAATTAACAATTCACATTGCCCTGTTCATTTAAAAACATAATAGCATAAGGTTTTAGTTAGATGCTCTTTTACTTTTACCTCAGCTTTACCTAGTTTTAAGTTTTTTACTTCATTCAAAGTGAAAAACCAACTAAATGAGTCAAGTTTTGTGTAAATATTAACCAAATACAGTGAAATTTGTATCAATTCCTGAGAGAATACGCGACTTCACGCCGACCCAACCCATTAACAGTGATTTTATAATGTCTGAAGCCAAAACAAACCTCTTTGCTTACCCAAAATACTGGGCAGAATGCTATGGACGAGCTAAATTTTTACCCATGAATCGCGCGGAAATGGATGTACTTGGCTGGGATAGTTGCGATATTATTATCGTTTCAGGTGATGCTTATGTGGATCACCCTAGTTTTGGTATGGCGGTAATCGGACGATTTTTGGAATCACAAGGTTTTCGAGTTGGTATCATTGCACAACCTAATTGGAATGACCCCGAAGCATTTAAAGCTTTAGGTGAGCCAAACCTCTTTTTTGGAATCACTTCCGGTAATATGGACTCTTTAATCAACCGTTATACCGCTGACCGAAAAATTCGTAATGACGATGCCTATACGCCTCATGGGGTCGCAGGAAAAAGACCTGAGCGCGCAGTGATTGTTTACACACAAAAATTAAAAGAAGTTTATCCAAAAACGCCTATGCTAATCGGAGGCATAGAAGCTAGCTTGCGCCGAATAGCACAATACGATTATTGGAGCGATGAAGTTAGACGTTCCGTTTTAATCGACTCGGCTGCGGATTTACTTTTTTATGGAAACGCGGAAAGAGCGATGGCGGAAGTTGCTCATCAACTATCAACAGGTCGAAAAATTAATGAAATAACGGATGTGCCCGGCACAGCAATGGTGATTGATTCAATCCCAGCTGGATGGACAGAAGTAGATTCAACTCGGATTGACTGGCCGAGTGATAAAAGCTTAATGCAAGACATGCAAAAGAATCCTTATGAGTACAAAGATCCCAGTTCTGAGTCTTGTAAAACTAAACAAACACCAAAAACAAACCAAATACCAATAAAAATCATTCCAATGCCTTTAATGGGAAAAGCTGGTTTAGATAATAAAACCACCGTGATTAGGCTACCGTCTTTTGAAAAAATTAAAGGTGACTCTGCCCTATATGCACACGCTTCTCGAATTTTACATTTAGAATCCAATCCGCATAACGCTCGCGTTTTAATACAGAAGCACGGCACTAAAGAAGTTTGGGTCAATACGCCACCGATTCCTTTAGAAACAGGAGAAATAGACGGCGTATTCGATCTTGAATATGAACGTGTTCCTCACCCCAGTTATGGCGATGCTAGAATTCCTGCTTATGAGATGATTAGATTTTCTGTCAACATTATGCGAGGTTGTTTTGGAGGCTGTACTTTTTGCTCAATTACAGAACACGAAGGTCGCGTGATTCAAAGTCGCTCACAAGAGTCAGTGATAAAAGAAATTGAAGATATGCGCGATAAAGTCCCAGGTTTTACCGGCACGGTGTCTGACTTAGGCGGCCCTACATCCAATATGTATCACCTCAATTGTAAAGATGATGAAATTCAAAAAAGCTGTAGGAAACTTTCCTGTGTTTATCCGGTCATTTGTAAAAATTTGGTAACCGATCATAGCCAAACAACTCAACTTTACCGAAAAGCCAGAGCGGTTAAAGGCGTTAAAAGAGTCGCAATAGCATCAGGTCTTCGTTATGACTTAGCGGTTGTTGACCCCGAATATGTGAAAGAACTAGTCACTCATCATGTTGGTGGATATTTGAAAATCGCGCCTGAACATAGCGAGAAAAACACACTCGATAAAATGATGAAACCGGAAATGACTAGCTATGATAAATTTAAAGATATGTTTGAGCGTTACTCAAAAGAAGCGGGGAAAAAGCAATATTTAATTCCCTACTTTATAGCGGCACATCCGGGTTGTGATGATACGGATATGCTCAATTTGGCTTTATGGTTAAAGAAAAATAAATTTAGACTGGACCAAGTTCAAAACTTTTATCCATCACCAATGTCGCTGGCTACTGCAATGTACCATTCTGAGAAAAACCCACTCAAAAAAGTGACATACAAAAGCGAAGCTGTTTATACAGAAAAGAATTTAGATAGACGGCGAGTTCACAAAGGATTTTTACGCTACCATGATGAAAAAAATTGGCCTATGCTGCGTGATGCTTTAAAAGAAATGGGACGATTAGATTTGATCGGCGATGGTGAAAATCAATTGATACCGGCTGAAGTGAAACAAACTTACTCAAGCAAAAGAAATAAAAAGTTAATCACTAGCACAAGTGCTAATGGAAAAAACAAAGTAAAACAGAAATTTGATTAGTCACTAATTGGATCAATTTCTAAACGCCAGCGCACTCGGCTGGCGGATTTTAGCTTTTCTATTTCATTCACAGATTGCCTCAGCAATTGGTGCAAACACTGCCTTTCATTTGCTTGTAAGTAGAGCTGATAGCGAAACTTTCCAGCTTTTTTAGTATAAACCGCAGGCACAGGACCTAATAGTTCTAAACCATTTGTTAGTAACTGATTATCCTGATTAGATAAATTATTTTTGAGAATATCCTTAACCTCTTGTAAGAAATTCTTAACTACGCCAATACTAGGTGCTTCTGCTTGAATTAGTGCGTTATAAGAAATTGGCGGCAAACTCGCTTCTTTTCGCTCGTCTATAGCAGTCTTTGCAAAAGCTCTATAACCACTATTTAGCAATTCAGATAACATGGGGTGATCCGCTAAATGAGTTTGAATAATCACTTCTCCTTTATTTTCAGCCCTCCCTGCTCGGCCTGAAACTTGGGTGATCAGTTGTGCCGCATATTCCGGCGCTCTAAAATCACTGCTGTAAAGTGCGCCATCCATATCGACCAACCCGACTAAAGTAATATTAGGAAAGTGATGGCCCTTAGCAAGCATTTGTGTACCAATTAATATATCAATTTCACCCAATTTTATAGAAGAAATAAATCCATCCATGGCTGATTTCTTGCGTGTTGTATCTCGATCAATTCTTTGTACCCTTGCGCTTGGGAATAAATTTTTTATGGTTTCTTCTAAACGTTCAGTACCCAAACCAATAGGAACCATTTCATCACATTGGCAATTAGGGCATTGCTTTGGCGCTCGTCGACTCGAACCACAATGGTGACATTGTAAATGTTGCTGAGGCTTATTTTGAACTCCTTTATTTTCGCCTCCATGAAAAGTAAAATGCCTTTCACATCGTTTACACTCGCTACTCCAACCACATTGATGACAAAGTAATACAGGCGCATAACCGCGACGATTTAGGAATAATAAAATCTGTCCTTTTTGTTTTAAGTGATGCTTAATAGAATCAATCAGATGAAAAGACAATCCCTGTTTAATCGGCTGCTTTTTCATATCAATCACGCGGCACTTAATTTCGACACTGGTGAGAGCTTTTTCTGTTAAGTCGAGCTGAGTAATCTTGTTTTTTTCTACATTAACTAAGGTTTCAATCGAAGGGGTTGCACTCGCTAAAAGAACCGGTATTTTTTCAATACTTGCCCTAACCATCGCAATATCCCTAGCCGAATATCTTAAGCCTTGCTGTTGTTTGAATGATGTATCGTGTTCCTCATCAATGATAATGATTCCCGGGTTTTTCAAAGGAACAAATAATGCGCTACGTGTTCCTATAATTATTTTAGCTTGACCATTTTTCGCTTTTAACCAACTTTGTAATCGCTGTTTATCACTCATGCCTGAATGCATCATTGCAATTTCAACATGATTATCTTTAGTATTAAAGCGTCGTTCGAATCGTGAAACCGTTTGAGGCGTTAATCCAATCTCAGGTACTAAGACTAATGCTTGCTTACCTTGTTTTAATACTGACTCTATAATCCTTAAGTAAACCTCGGTTTTGCCACTCGCGGTTACTCCAAATAATAACCATGTTTTATAAATGTCGAGTTCTTTTGAGACTTGGCTGACTGCAAAATCTTGTTGCTCATTGAGTTTTATGTGAGTTTTGTTATTGTTTGTCATCCTAAAATTGTTATTTTTAACTTGAGGTGAATCAAAAACTCGTTCAATCCATTTTTTTCCTGCTAAGGTTTTTAATGTGGTTAAGCTAAGACTGTATTGCCCCATCTGACTGTGAGCCAATCCTGCGCTGTTATGATTAGTGACTTCAAATAAACACGCCATTGCTAACTGTTGTTTCACAGCATTTTTAGGTATCTTTTTCTGTTGATAAAATTCTAAACCTAAATCCGTCAATCGCCAATAACTTTCACGAGCAAGTTCCGTATCCTCACCTTTTAATAATGCATTTGGTAAAATAGTACTCCAAACATCGCCGGGTGCAGCATGATAATAACCCTGCATCCATTGAGATAATTTGATGATGTTTTGATTAACCAGAGGGAAATCATCTAAAAGACGATTAATAGGTTTGATTTTTTCAAGAGATAAATTAGAGCTGGCGCCTATTGTATTGACCACTCCGATTTTAATTCGATTGGAAAAACTCACTTCCACTCGCATTCCTACCTTCGGCTCTATGGCATTATTAACTGATATCTTATAATCAAACAAACGTCTTAACGGAACGTTTATCGAGATCCCTAATACAACAAATTCATTATTTTCTGAAGTTGTAACAGCGTTAGTTGAGTGCATTTTTAAAATAGATTGAGTCAAGTTAAATTTCAGAGGTCGGAGTCGCGTTAATTGAGGGTTCAAATTACTAATTGCAGAATAATTTATTTTGAGCTGAAACGCGAGCATTTAGTATCACGACTCCAACTCAATATGAAACTTCCACATCAAAGACTGGTCACACCTTCTATATTGAATAGAAATAAGACCTTATTATTTTTGGTACATTTGTTACTATAAACTAAAATTAAGTAACTGATTTTAATCCAAAAATAACATTCAAGGCCAATCGCTCATGTCAGATTTAAAATCCAAATCATTATCACAAAAACGTCCTCTTTATATTCGCTATGCTGGTCCTGTATTATTAGAAACGCCTTTATTGAACAAAGGTAATGCTTTTTCAACGGAAGAAAGACAATCTTTTAATCTTGAGGGGCTTTTACCGAACGTGATTGAGACGATAGAGGAACAAACTAAACGAGCATATAGTCAGTACTCATTATTCGAAAATGACCTAGATAAACATATTTATTTACGAAATATTCAAGATACTAATGAGACTCTTTATTACAGCCTAATATCGACTCACTTAGAAGAAATGATGCCGATTATTTATACTCCAACGGTTGGTCTTGCCTGTCAGATGTTTTCTAAAATATATCGCCGTAAACGTGGCCTCTTTATTTCATATCCTGACCGCGAGCGAATGGACTTTGCCTTGCAAAATGCGACTAAACAAAATGTAAAAGTGATTGTTGTGACTGATAGTGAACGAATTTTAGGCCTTGGCGATCAAGGCATTGGTGGGATGGGTATTCCTATTGGTAAATTAGCACTTTACTCGGCCTGTGGCGGTATAAGTCCGGCCCACTGTTTACCGGTTACTTTAGATGTTGGCACCAATAACCAAGAATTATTAGACGATCCAATGTATATGGGTTGGCGTCAAAAACGTATTACGGGTGATGAATATTTCAAATTTGTCGATAAATTTATTCAAGTAGTTAAAGATCGCTGGCCAAATGCTTTAGTTCAATTTGAAGATTTTGCACAAGGAAATGCCACCCCATTGCTAGAAAAATATAAAGACAAGCTCTGTTGTTTTAATGATGATATTCAAGGCACGGCTTGTGTCACGGTAGGCACTCTTCTGGCGTCTTGCTTAGCACAAAATACTTCATTAAAAGACCATCGTATCGTTTTTGTAGGTGCGGGTTCTGCAGGATGCGGAATAGCCAATCAAATTGTTGCTCATATGATGAAAGATGGCCTCACTAAAGAGGAAGCATTAGAGCGTGTTTTTCTTACAAGTAGTAGGGGCCTACTAGTTGAAGGAATGGAAAACATTCGAGATTTTCAGTACGATTTTGTAAAAAAACAAAAAATAGTGGGTTCATGGAGTTCAACAGACGATGCTAGTGTTAGCTTGTTAAATGTAGTTAAGAATGCCAAACCAACGATTTTGGTTGGTGTGTCCGGTCAGCCAGGCTTAATGAGTGAAGAAATAATTAAGTGCATGTACGAAAATTGCCAAAAACCAATCGTCATGCCACTTTCAAACCCAACATCTAGAGTTGAAGCTCATCCAAATGATATCATTAAGTGGACTGAAGGAAACGCAAGCGTCTCTACAGGCAGCCCATTTGAAGCGTTCTCATTTGCAGGAAAAGTACACAGCTTTGCTCAATGTAATAATGCCTATATATTTCCAGGTATTGGATTAGGCGTCATAGCCTGCCGTTCAAAAAGAGTCACAGAAAAAATGTTTATGGCCGCCAGTGATGCGCTAGCAAGTTGCTCTCCACTGGTAAAAGGCGATGGTAAAGATTTATTGCCTGCGTTGGGTGATATAAAGGAAGTTAGCAGAATAATCGCAGTTTCTGTTGCCAGACAAGCAATGTCCGAAGGTGCTGCGGAACTTATTTCTGAAGATAAACTAATCAAACGAATAGATGCTAGCTTTTGGACACCTGAATATCGAGAGTATAGAAGGTGTTCTTTTTAAAATTAAACAGCTCAAGTTACAGATTGTTGAATTCAAGACACAAAAAAGGCGCTTAAAAGCGCCTTTTTTAATTCGACAATCTGTACTTAATTTATGCCAAATCAAATTTAAAGAAAAATACCTTTTAGCATAAAGAAGAACATCATCGATAATATTGCACCAGCGGGGAGCGTAACGACCCAACTAACCGCAATATTTTTAAGTACTCCTAAATTAAGTGCCGCAATTCCTCTCGCCATACCAACACCTAAAACAGCGCCAACTAACGTATGTGTTGTTGAAACCGGAATTCCAGTACCTGATGCAATGACTACTGTTGTTGCAGCAGCTAACTCCGCAGCAAAACCTCTGCTTGGTGTTAATTCTGTAATCTTTTTTCCGATGGTTGCCATCACACGGGTACCAAATAGAGCTAAACCAACAACAATACCGCCACCACCCAGTAAAAGAATCCAAATAGGTAGGCTCGATTTTGCACCAATTTCACCGCCACTTTCTACAATGCTAACAACTGCGGCTAGAGGCCCTATGGCGTTGGCTACATCGTTTGAGCCGTGAGCAAAAGCCATCCCACAAGCGGTTACAATCATCAACGCACCAAAAACTTTCTCTACACTGGCATAATGAAAGTTTTTATCTTCGCTTGCATTCACTTTTTGTTTTGAAATAAAGAATTTACCTATCAGCGCAACTAGCAGACCAATGCCAACCGCAGTAAACAAAGATTCCTGAAAAGATAGATGAATACCGACATGCTTTAAACCTTTCATTAAGGTCACTAATGCAATCATAAAACCGGCTAAAAACATATAATATGGTACATATTTTTTTGCATTTTCTAAGGGTTTATCGGTGTGTAATATTAATTTTTGCACACTAGTAAATAACATAAATGCCATGGTTCCAGAAAGCAATGGCGAAACAACCCAACTCGCTACAATTGAACCGACTTTGCCCCATTGAACAACGTCCATACCAATTCCGACTGCAGCAAAACCAACAATCGCACCAACAATTGAATGCGTTGTTGAAACCGGCCATCCAAAGTAAGAAGCTACAATTAACCAAATACCAGCAGCTAACAAAGATGCCATCATGCCAAAAACGAGTAATTCTGGTGTATCAACCATACTGCTTGCATCAATAATTCCTTTACGAATAGTCGAAGTCACTTCACCACCCGCTAAAAAGGCACCTGCGAATTCAAAGATCATAGCGATGACAATTGCTTGTTTAACGGTGAGCGCTTTTGCTCCAACAGACGTTCCCATGGCATTGGCAACATCATTAGCGCCGATACCAAAAGCCATAAGCACTCCAAAAAGAGCCGCTAGCCCGATTAAGACCATTTGATATTCTGTGAAAAATTCAGTCATAGTTTTCTCTCTAATTCGTCTTCCTCATTAACCCTTTATTAAAAGGTTATTCACAATTTTAAATGAGGCATTATTTGATATTTGTTGCGATTAAAAATTAAAGTTCAAACCTTTAACTATTCAGGCTAAACCAAACAAAGTTATCTAGCTCAATTATCTAGCTAATAAGAGCTCAAGTCTAGAACCAACTTGTTGAGACAAATCAGCAATATCACCGATCCATTCAATCACTTTATAAATAAAAATAACGTTTACGGCAGGTAACTCTTCCTCTAAAACAAAAATATTACGACGTATTTTGATTTGTAAAACGTCCACATCATTTTCAATTTCATCTAAAACATTAATCATTTCTTCAACAATTACCACTTCCCGACCTTTGAAACCTGATTCCAATAGCTCATCTAATTGCTGAATGGCTTTATGAGCTTGCTTAGAAGCATCAATACTTCGTATCAAATACTCTTTTAAATGCTTTTCTATTACGGTAGGAAACACCATTTCACGACCAGTAATCAAACCTGCGACATCTTTCGCTTTATTTGCTATTTTATCTTGAGAAGCCAATAAACTGAGAAGATCGATACGAGAAACAGGCATAAATAATCCTGAAGGTAAGTTCATTCTTAGCGTTTTTTTGAGCTCATCAGCTTCATTCTCTTTAGCTCTAATTTCCTTCTGATATTGGGACATTGTTTCCCAATCTTTTTTAAATACAGCATCAAGAAATTCGGGCAATATCGAAACACATTCTTGAACTTTTCTCATGTGTGCCCGCATTGGTTTCAATGGAGAAGAAGCAAAAAGGTCAATTATTGGGTTCATAAAGTTTGTTCACCTATAAATAGAGGTCATTTAATTTATCAAGTTAGAGCAAATAGATATTTAATTCTTAGAAATAAGATACTAATGTTTGTTTGTCTAAGTGTCTAGTAGAAAAACACACCGAGCTTGTAAAAAATTAACAGAGCAGACTCCATTAATTTATTTTTAAGGGGCTAGGCGCTGAATTGCCCAGCTTTTATTGATTGAGTTTAGTTCATCAGAAGGTAAATAACTGAAATTATCATGCAATCTAGAGCCACCGCCTTGCCAAAATTCAAAACGGGTAGGTTTGATCAAATATCCTCCCCAGAAATCAGGCACGGGGATTTCGCCTTGCTTGAATTTTTCTTTCATTTGCTCAAAGGCTTGATTTAATAGCTTTCTAGAAGAAATGGGCTGGCTTTGATTAGATGCCCACGCTGCTAATTGACTGTTTTTAGGACGAGTAGAGAAATACGCTTGATTTTCTGCAAACGACAGTCGCTTTGCCACTCCCTGAATTTTAACCTGTCTCTCAAGAGGCAACCAAGCGAAGTTAACACTCACTTTTTCATTCCCACTAATATCTAAAGCTTTACGACTCTTAAGGTTAGTATAAAAGATGAGTCCTTTTTCACTTAAATCTTTTAGTAGGACAATTCTTTGACTAGGTTGCCCCGAATCATCTACAGTAGCAAGGTTCATAGCGGTTGCGTCTATTAGCTCTAATTCGCTTGCTTGAGTTAACCAATTGCTTAGCTGTGTGATAGGATTTTGGTTAAGTTGACCCTTGCTTAACCCTTGTTTGAGATACTCTCGACGAGTACTTTCTAAATTCATTGGCTTCTATCAAAAGTTGAGAGTGAGATCTTAATTCTATCTCGTGGTAGGCTCGTAGTAGTAGTAGTAGTAGTAGGGTCGGAGTCATTTAGTCTATTATTAATGCTGTTAAATTTAGATAACAGCATTATTAATGCTTGGATAAGCTGTGACTCCCACCCTTTAATTTTACCCTTTAATTTTCAACTCTATTTAATAAGTCATAACAAAAATCTAAGATTGTGCGGCCGCCCCACCGATTTTACTTTCAGGCTTTTCTTCTTTTGTTGAAGAAGGTCTAGCTGACTCACTTCCTTTGTCATCCCAACCATCAGGAGCTTGAGGTGGTTTACCAGCCATAATATCTGCAATTTGTGAAGCATCAATGGTTTCATATTTCATCAATGCATCCGCCATCGCTTGCAATTTATCTTTATTCTCAGCTAATAACTTTTCAGAACGAGCATAATTTTTATCGATTAATCGTCTTATTTCTTCATCAATAATTTTTGCTGTATCGTCAGAAACATGTTTTGTTTGAGTAACAGAGCGACCTAAAAATACTTCACCTTCCTCTTGCGCATACATTAGAGGCCCAAGCTTTTCAGAAAATCCCCATTGAGTGATCATATTTCTAGCAACTTCCGTTGCACGCTGTATATCGTTTGATGCCCCAGTTGTCACCTTGTCCGGTCCATTCAGCATTTCTTCCGCTATTCTTCCGCCATAAAGCATTGATAACATGCTTTCTAGATACTCTTTGGAATAACTAAAGCGGTCTTTTTCGGGCAAATTAATAGTGACACCTAATGCTCGTCCTCTAGGAATTATAGATACCTTATAAACGGGATCTGAACTTGGAACCAATGTTCCAACAATTGCGTGCCCAGCTTCATGCCACGCGGTATTCAATTTCTCTTCTTCGTCCATAACCATTGAACGTCTTTCAGCACCCATTAATATTTTATCTTTAGCTTTCTCAAAATATTCTTGATTGACAGTCCTTGCACTCGCTCTTGCTGCAAACAAAGCCGCCTCATTAACTAAATTAGCTAAATCAGCTCCAGACATACCGGGTGTACCGCGAGCAATATCATGCGCTTTAACATCATCGCCTAGTGGCACTTTACGCATGTGAACTTTTAAAATTTGTTCTCTACCTTTAATATCAGGTAATCCTACGGTTACTTGTCTATCAAAACGACCGGGTCTTAACAGTGCAGGGTCTAAAACATCAGGTCTGTTAGTCGCGGCGATCACAATTACCCCATCCCCTCCTTCAAAGCCGTCCATTTCTACTAATAATTGATTGAGCGTTTGTTCTCTTTCATCATGTCCGCCGCCCATCCCAGCACCACGATGACGGCCAACCGCATCTATTTCATCAATAAAAATAATACAAGGCGACTGTTTTTTCGCTTCTGCGAACATATCTCTTACTCGCGAAGCACCTACACCTACAAACATTTCAACAAAGTCAGAACCAGAGATCGTAAAGAAAGGAACTTTTGCTTCACCTGATATTGCTTTCGCTAACAATGTTTTACCGGTTCCAGGCGGTCCTACCATCAAAATGCCACGAGGTATGTGTCCACCTAATTTTTGGAATTTACTTGGTTCACGCAAAAACTCTACCAATTCAGCTACTTCATCTTTAGCTTCTTCGCAACCTGCCACATCGGCAAACGTGGTTGTAATTTGATCTTCACTTAACAAGCGTGCTTTACTCTTACCAAAGCTCATTGCTCCACCTTTACCGCCACCTTGCATCTGACGCATAAAGAAAATCCAAACGCCTACTAGTAATAATATAGGACCAAAAGTAAAGAAAATGGTACTGATTAAACTGTCGCCTTCCGCTTCTTTACCGGTGTATTCTATTTGGTTTTCCAATGCTTTTTTTGCTAAAAGCTCATGTGAACCGGCAGGTATTCTTGTCGTTAGTATTTCGCCAGAAACAGTAGTGACTTCAGCTACGTAATCAGCAACGACCACACTCCTCACTTGCCGTTCACCAATATTAATCATTAATTGAGAAAACTCAATTTCATTGGATTGCTGTTTTGCGGTTTCGAATTTATTAAAAACAGAAACCAATACTAAGCCTATCACCAGCCACAATAAGAGTTGTTTAATTGTATCGTTCAAAAGAGTTACCTTTAAATTTGTTTAAATCTAATATTTGTTTTAAATCTAATTATTGATTGTAACGAATGACTGTCACTATTAACCAATTATTTTTTGTTTCTTAATGTTTAGCTTAGCCCATAAAGCCTAAACCGTAAATATAGACTTCTCTAGATCTTGCTCTTGAAGCCTTAGGTTTTCTAATCTTTATTACTTTAAAATGCTTTTTTACTTGCTTGTTAAATTCATCAAATCCTGCACCTTGAAAGACTTTAACTAAGAAGCCTCCATCTTTACGTAAGGTTTGTAACGCTAAATCTAGCGCTAACTCAACCAAGTACATAGATGCAGGCTGGTCAATTGAGCCAACTCCACTTATATTGGGAGCCATATCTGATAAAACAAGGTCTGCGGTATTATTTTGTAATTGCCCTAATATTTCATTCAAGACAGACTCCTCTCGAAAATCCCCTTGAATAAAGGTGACACCATCCAAATAATCCATAGGTAATATATCGGTTGCTAAAATAATCCCATTTTTACCCACTTTTTTAGCCACATATTCAGACCAACCTCCGGGAGCCGCCCCTAAATCAACCACATTCATACCTGATTGTATCAATTTATCCTTTTCATCTAACTCTTGCAGTTTATATACAGCGCGCGAACGCACCCCCTCATCTTGAGCACGTTTAACATACTCATCATCAAAATGTTCTTTTAACCATCCTTTGCTACTTTTTGTCTTTGCCATAATACTTAAATAATTGATTAACTTTACTAATGGAAATTATTATCTCAAATTTACGCCAACAATGGTAAGATCCACTTCAATATTAACGATAATTGATTAAATAAAATAATGAGTAAGCTTTCAAACACCCAAATTCGTCACCTTCGTGGCATGGCACACGCGTTAAACCCCGTTGTTATGATTGGAGATAAAGGTTTAACGCCAACTGTAATTGATGAAATCAAATTGGCTTTAGATTCTCACGAACTAATAAAAGTCAATATTCGAGCGGATGATCGTGAACAAAAAGAAGAAGTGATTAAGAAAGTCTTAAGTAAAACTCAGTCGCATAAAATACAAACAATTGGCGGTAAACTAGTCATTTATAAAGCCACTAAAGAAATGAAAATAGCCCTTCCAAAATAAATGATAGAGACTTTAGCAACAAGGCCTACAATAGAAAATGAACCGACAGCTTTACACTTTAGGCCTCTACTTATTAATTCCTATTATTCTAATTTATTTTTTATATCGAGGATTTAAGGATTCTCGTTATTTAATAAACTTCTCTGAAAGGCTAGGGTTAATTAGAAATAAACATAGACCGCATCACGATATAAAATCAACTGAAAAAAGGATTTTAATTCACTGCGCTTCTGTCGGAGAAACAAAAGCCGCAGCGCCGCTAATTGAACACATATTCAAAAGCAAAAAAATCACACAACTTGTTATTACCAACACTACCCCAACCGGTAGAGAAGAAGCTAAAAAAATAATGAGTACTTTGGGTGTATCTAATAGTTCATCGGTTAAGATGTCTAGCCACTATTTACCAATAGACTGGCCGATATGTTGTCGAATGTTTTTGAATAAATTTAATTTTGACCTAATTATTTTAATGGAAACTGAGTTGTGGCCTAATTTTATTCATCAAAGCAATAATAAAAATATCCCGATTGTTTTAGCTAATGCAAGGATGTCAGAAAAGTCTGCTAATAAATATCAACGCCACCCTAAACTTAATAACGATATCTTCGCTGGAATATCTTCTATTGCAGCTCAATATGAATCTGACAAAAATCAATTTTTATCACTTGGTATAACTGAGCAAAAAATAACTTGTGTTGGCAGTATTAAATTTGATATTCAAATAAGTGAATCATTAAAAAATCAACAACGTCAGCTGAAAAAATCATGGTGCAATGATCGTCCCTGTTGGATAGCTTGTAGTATTCATCCCGGGGAATTCTCAACGATTTTAAATGCACATAAACAGTTAATGACCCAGTTCCCTAATTTATTATTAATTGCAGTGCCAAGACACCCTGAGCAATTTGAATCCATCAAATCACAAAGCTCAGAAATGCAAATGAATTATATTAATCGTAGTCACGCACAAATGCCAGATGAAACCACTCAACTAATTATTGGTGATACCATGGGAGAGTTAACGTTACTTTGTGGTGCAGCAGATATTGCTTTTTTAGGCGGCAGTATGATTAATAGAGGTGGCCATAATCCTCTTGAACCTGCTGCCTGTGGAATACCTATAATAATGGGCAATAGCATTTATAATTTTTTGGACGTTAGTAAAATAATGATTGAAAGCGATTGCTTAACATTAGTGAATGATGAAGTTGAACTCGTATCAAGCATCAGTACTTTATTGAATGATAAAAATAGATTATCTCAGCAGCAACAGATGACAAAAAATCTTTTTAAAGAAAATGGGCAAACAGTTAATAAACTGTCCAAACTAATAGATGAGTATTTGGAATAAAATTATCAATAATTCGTTAGCGTCTAAAGATAAACCTCCGCCACCACAATAATCAAAAGGAATAACAAATTATCATAACTAACGTAGAAAATGTCCCAGGCAAAGAAGTTGCAGCCCATTACGGGCTAGTATCTGAAAGTACTGTAAGTGCTAAACATATTGGTCGGTCCTTTATGGCTGGATTAAAAAATATTTTAAGTCTATTAGAAAAAGAGAGAAGGCTTTAATCAAATTACCCATCATTAACCTTGATAGTTATGATACAAATAGAGCAGTACGTAAGTCCTACCTCGTATCGGGTTCAGTCGTTATTTCAGTGGATTATTTTAAACGCTTTTTAGCCGGACTAAGAAATATATTTGGTGGTCGTGTAGTCACTTATGAAAGCTTAGTTGATAGAGCAAGACGTGAAGCGATATTAAGAATGAAAGAAAAGTGTCCAGCTGCCCCTAGCCTCATTAATACTTTATGTGTTGGGACATTATTCACAGAATAATTTTCTATTTCAGCATATATTGCACAAATAATCGATAGTTGCATATTCGCGCCCATCGTGAACACTAAATGGCGCTGATGATCAACAGCGAATTTTTATAACCGTAAAATATTTTATCAAATTCAATTTATTTAAGCATATTTATTTGGACAATCATATTATGAAAATATCATACAAGAAGTTAAATCTAGCGTTATTGGTGACAGGTTTATCACTTACCATTATCGGCGGTTATACTTTTGCGCACAGCGGTGCCCATCCCATTCGTTTTGTAAGTAATTCTGGGACTGACAAAGGGAGCTGTAGTAAGAGAAATTTACCCTGCAAAACAATAGGTTATGCTGTTCAGCAGTCTGGTAAAGGGGATACCGTTTTAGTGGCTGATGGTGAATACAATACAAAAGAGGAAGATATATTTTATTTCTTATCGGATATGATTATTGTAAAAGGTGGATATAGCGAAGAAACCCAATTTAAATCTCAAAAATTTAAAGTTAATAAAACAACCGTCACTGGAATTCCCGCGCAATACCGTACTCAATTAGAAGACAAAGGCTTTCATTTAGTCCGAGATAAAAAAGGTAAAAAAATAAATCTAAATAGTCAAACAATTAAAATGTTGGCCACCTATGAAAAAATAACCTCTAAAAAAGAAGGCCCAATAGATTGTGTAGGTGGCTTTGCTGATTCTTATGCATGTAATAATATTGACCTTTTATCTCATATGCCCTTAGCTGAGTTCTCTGCAAGCCCAGGCAGTGCGAATGATATTTGGGGATTTACAGATTTAGATGATAATCGAGAGTACGCTTTAATTGGTTTTAATAATGGAACCAGTGTTGTTGACGTAACCAATCCGGAATCGCCAGTCGAAGTAGGCTCAATTAGCGGCAACAATTCTATTTGGCGTGATATTAAAGCTTATCAATGTAAAGATGATTCAACAGGTCAACACAAAGCTTGGGCATACGTTACTACGGAAGCCAACCAAGGATTACAAGTCATTGATTTGAGTGATTTACCAAATAGTATTTCTTTAGTTAATACGGTCAACGAATTTTCAGGTGCTCATAACATCTACATGGCAAATATTGACTACACCACTAATTCTGCATTAGAAGGTATGGAGCCATTTGTTTACGTGGCTGGTGCTGGAAAAAATTCTGGCGCATATCGTGTTTACGGTATAAAAGATCCATCTAACCCAGAGCTAGTAACCTCTCCACCCGTTGGAACTGGCTATATTCATGACGCGACAACCATGGTAATTACAGATGATAGAACCGGGCAATGTGCTAACAGCCATAATCCCTGTGAGTTATTAATTGATTATAATGAGAGCAGCGTCGATATTTGGGATATGACTGACAAGTTGAACCCATTCAAAATCAGTAGCACGACTTACACTAATTCCTCTTACACTCATTCAGGCTGGTGGTCTAGCGACCAAAAATACTTATTTATCCATGATGAAGGAGATGAAACATCCTTCGGTATTAATACGACTGTCAACATCATGGATATTTCGGATTTAGCGAACCCTGTTGTCTTACCCCCTTGGAGAGGCCCTGAAAAATCGATTGATCACAATGGTTTTACCAAAGGTGATCGGTATTATATGAGTGCGTACCGCTCTGGTTTGATGGTGTTAGATGTCAGTGATCCAACCTCCATCTCACTTGAAGGTAATTTTGATACTTTTCCTGTTCCCGCAGCAAATACCGCTGAATTTAATGGAGCATGGGGTGCGTATCCTTACTTACCAAGCGGCAATATTTTATTAAGCGATTTTGAAATTGGTTTATTTGTACTAAAAGACAACACAAACCCTACAGGTTATGAAGCTTCACCTTATGTTGCATCTTGCCCAACACCTTCCGGTGGTGGTAACGCAGATCCAATGGCTTCATTTACCAATGAATGTACTGAATTAGTTTGCAGCTTTAATAGTTCTGCGAGTTCAGATAACGACGGAAATATCGCATCTTATGCTTGGGATTTTGGTGATGATAACGTTTCGACCGAAGCTTCACCATCAAATACTTATGCGGCTGACGGTACCTATGTAGTTGCTTTAACAGTGACTGATAACGAGGGTGCAACCAACACTTCAAATGTGAGTGTAACCGTTGCAAAGTCAATCACTGCCATTGATGATAATGAATCTTCGAGTGGTAGTGGCAGTTTAGCCTTATTGATGCTTGGGTTCTTATCAGTAATCCGTTTACGGAAAATCAATCAATAACAAACTATTATTTTCATTTTTTATTAGCTCCCTCTAAAAAAAGTTGGAGCTATTAAAATTGAACCTAGATTAAATATCTATCTGATTACTTTTAGCTATTTTTTTATATTGTTCATTCATAATCTTAAAGACCTATTTAGGAAAAAAACGTTTCAAAGTTAAAATTTTCATTTCTAACATCATCACTATTAATTGCATTCATAATACTTTGATCTGGTGGTTTACCACTTAAAAACCAATATCACTTTCACCGGTTTATAGATATTTTCAATGATTTCTCTTTGGTCTTTTAACTGTACCAGTTCCATAGTTATCATTAACATCTTTAAAATACTCTAAACCCAAAAGGATCAACGCTAAACGCTTTTTAGTACTAATCATGATGATTGGTCGTCCGATTCTGGAATTTGAAGAACCAACAGCTTTTAGCGTATCAATCTTGTCTGTGCCACTCTTTCTTTGCATGTTGTAATCACATAGAACAACGTCAAACTTAGCTAGTTGAAGTTGCCCAATGCTTAAATCAAAGTTCTCCACTTCAACGACTGAAATATCGTTATTTATAAGCCTTAATGTGTGTTGAATATACCTTCTGTCAACTAAATCGTCATCCGCTAACAATACATTCATATACCGCTACTAATAAAAATTTCTGCCATCACAACGTTGTAGTTCAGCTTCAGAGTAAGCGAGTGTTTTACTAGGGTTTATTTAAGTAAAATCTACAATGAAACTCTTCGATTTATCACGTATAATTCGCCTCCAAAATGGATATTAGCGATACTTCACTAATCTTAGCTGCAAACTTGTTAACTGCGAATTGATAATTTATGACAGAATATGCCGTCGGCCAGCGCTGGCTCAGTGAAAATGAAACGGAACTAGGGCTTGGTATTATAGAAAAAGTCGATCATAGACTGGTTTCAGTCTACTTTCCAGCCACAGAAGAACAGCGAAATTATGCTAAAGCAAGCGCGCCACTTGCCCGAGTCAGCTATCAAAAAGGTAAAAAGATAGAAACCGCACATGGTGAACATTTTACCGTTCAGTCAGTTGAGATATTGAATGGCACTTTGATTTACATGGTGGTCGACCCTGAAAACTCAGATAAACTGATCCCCTTGCCGGAAACCCAAATCAGCCATAAACTAGAATTAGAGCAAGCCAGTGATCGATTGTTTTCAGGGCAAGTTGATTCACTTAAATGGTTTCAACTACGTTACTCTGCAATGCAGGCTAAAAGTAAATTAGAACGCTCGAAGGTCATTGGTTTACAAGGTCCAAGAGTGGATCTAATTCCTCATCAGCTATACATTGCTTCTGAAGTTGGCTCTCGTTTTGCACCTCGAGTTTTACTGTCAGATGAAGTTGGCTTAGGTAAAACGATTGAAGCAGGGATGATTTTACACCAGCAATTATTAAGCCATCGTGCTCAACGAGTACTTATTATTGTTCCACAAAGTTTAATTCACCAGTGGTTTGTGGAAATGTATCGACGATTTAATTTGCATTTTCATATTTTTGACGACTCTCGTATTGATGCTTTGAAACAATCTTTAGTTGATGAGTTCAGCGAGGATGAAAGTACAGAATTCGACAAAGCTGATGCTAAAAAAATTGAAAATCAAATTATTGAAGAAAATATTTATTTAAGCGAACAGCTTGTACTTTGCTCAGCAGAAACCATGGCAAATTGCGATATTGAAGAAATGGCTCAGGGTGAATGGGATCTGTTAATTATTGATGAAGCTCATCACTTACAATGGTCAAGTGAAAAAGCTAGCATAGAATATATCAATGCTGAAAAAATTGCACTACAAACGCCAGGGTTATTATTGCTATCAGCAACGCCGGAACAGCTTGGAATTGAAAGTCATTTTGCAAGATTAAGGTTGCTCGATCCCAATCGTTTTTATGACTTAAAAGCTTTTAAAAAAGAACAAAAGGATTACGAGGATACCGCAGAAAAAATTGAAGCATTGATCGCATTTGAAACACCGGAATCTAAAAACAATACAGATAAACAAATTAAAGAATTACTTGACCAAAATGGAACAGGACGCGTCGTTTTTAGAAATACACGTAACAATGTTTCTGGATTTCCTAAAAGAGAAGTAACGGCTTATCCTTTAGATTCAAGCGAAGCGTACAACTCATTGCTTAAAAAAAATAACGTTAAAGATGCAGATGAAATTGCTCAAGCAATCCATCCTGAAACTCGTTTCGAAAGTGACGAATGGTGTGTAAAGGACCCAAGAGTGGAATGGCTAAAAAGCTATTTGAAAAAATATAGAAATGACAAGGTAGTAATTATATGTGCGAGCAAAGAGACAGCGATTAACCTTGACTTATATTGCCGATTTAAATTAGGCATTAACTGCTGCACCTTTCATGAAGATATGGACCTAATCAGTAGAGATAGAGCTGCAGCACATTTTGCGGATTTTGAAGACGGTGCAAGGGCAATATTCTGTAGCGAAATAGGTAGCGAAGGAAGAAATTTTCAATTTAGTCATCAACTGGTGCTTTTAGACTTACCACTAAACCCTGATTTATTAGAGCAAAGAATTGGTAGACTTGACAGAATTGGTCAAAAAAATACCATACAGATCCATGTTCCTTTTATTAAGAACTCTGCTCAAGAAATTCTTTTTAATTGGTATCAACAAGGAATGAATGCCTTTAGAAAAACTAATCCTGCGGGCACTCAAATATTTCTACAGACAGGCGATGAACTCAAACAAAAATTAAAGCATTTCTCTATCGCTAATCTAGAAATGGATCACGCTGAATTTTCTGATTTGTATTTACCTCTCATCGAAGAAACACAAACAATTCATCACGAATTATGCAGTCATTTGGAAAAAGGAAAAGACAAACTTTTAGCGATGACGTCCTTCAATCAAGAGAAGGCAGATGAATTAGTAAAAAACCTCGAAGAAATGGATCAAGTATCACCAGAAGAGTTTATGCAACAAACGTGGCATCGTTTTGGAGTTGACTATGAAGATCATTCGGATAAAGCGATAGTCGTTCGTCCGGGTGACCATCAGTTTGTTTCAAACTTCCCCAGTTTACCTGAAGAAGGATTAACCGCTACCTTTGATAGAACGACCGCACTCAGTCGAGATGATATGCACTTTTTGACTTGGGAGCATCCAATGGTAAGTGGTTCCATTGATTTAATTTTAAATGAAAATAAGGGAAACGCTAGTGTTTGTATTCTTAAGAATAAAGGCATAAAAGCAGGTACTATTTTGATGGAAAGTCTTTTCAAAATTGAAAGTGTTGCTCCAAAACATTTACAAGCCCAACGATTTTTACCTTTTACTTGTATCCGATTATTAATGAATGACAAAGGTACTAACTTAGCAAATAATGTGTCACACGAGCAATTGAGTCGTCAATGCAAAAAACTCGATAAAGTGAATGCTCGCTTAGTTTTAAAAAGTGAAGAAAAGACGGTTAAAGCTACATTGATTAAAGCCAGAACTTTAGCAGAAAAATCAGGCAATGATATTAAAATAAAAGCTCTTGATTTAATGAAAGCTCAGCAAGCTGATGAAATATCTCGTCTAAACGCTTTAAAACAAGTCAATCCAAATGTACGCCCAGAAGAAATCGTTTATTTAAATCGTCAAACAGAATTGTTAGAAAAATATTTAGGAGAAGTAGAGATCAAGCTGGAATCGGTTCGAGTCATTGTGGCAGTATAATTTATAGATTAATCTACACAAAAAAAACATCAGGATTTTCAGACAAATTACAGAGTTATCTAAATGAAATTTGGTTACCTAAAAGAAACAGAGTGATCTAATGAAATACTCGTTGGGCTTATAATCGCTTTATAAGCTAAAACTTTCACCCCTTTATTCACAGCTTCTTTTAGAAGTAAGTTGTATTCCGGGTCGATTTCCTTGGCAATTTCAACACTATCAATGCCTGAATGTTGTACCATAAAAAACAGGACAGCTTTATTGCCTTGGTCGACACAATTTATTAACTCTCTAAGATGCTTGTGCCCTCTAGTTGTAACCGCGTCGGGAAATTGACCTTGTTCTTGTTCGTTCAGCAAAGTCACACTTTTTACTTCAATATAAGTTTTAGTGTTATCGGTATGTTGAACAAGTATATCAATTCGACTATTTTCTTGGCCGTATTTAACTTCGCTTAGAATAGATTTAATATTATTGATTTCGTTTATTTTGTTCGTCTTTAAACCTTCTATAACGAGTTTATTCGCCAAGGTCGAGTTAATACTAATAAACTCACCTTGTACATTTTCTGTTAAAATCCATGTGTAGGGGTATTTTCGTTTTTTATTTTCACTTTTTTGAAGCCAAACTTTCCATCCAGCTTGCCAACAATTTTTCATAGATCCCGTGTTTGGACAATGCACTGTAAATTCGCCCATTTCAGTATGGGACACGTCGGCTAAAAAGCGTTTATACCTTTTAATCAGTGTGGCTTTTATCAACAGCGGAGAAAAATCCATTGCCACTCTATACGCTTTTAGTGTTCACATTAATACCAAAGAGTAGAACATAAAATACGGGCACAAAACCAAGCGTAAATAGTGTGGAAAATAGCAATCCTCCCATAATAGAAAGTGCCATAGGCTCCCACATTTCTCCTCCACCTAAGTAGAGAGGAATTAATCCCATAATAGTAGTCGCGGTAGTTAATAAGATAGGTCTTAATCGTTTTTGGCAAGCCTCAATGATCGCTTCCACAGCTGTCTGATTTTTATTTTCTAATTCTATTTTTATTCTCTCGAGTAGTACAATAGCGTTGTTAATGACGATACCTGCTAGAGAAATAATACCTAGCAAAGTCATAAAGCCGAAAAATGATTGTCCTAATAATAAACCAATAACCACACCTATGATTCCTAGAGGAATAGTAGAAAGTACAATAATTGATTTACGAATTGAATTAAACTGGCCAACCAACAGCAGAATAATAATTAAAATCGCAATCGGCAATTTTTCAACGATTGATTGATTAGCTTTTTGTGAGGACTCAGCTTCGCCGCCAAATTCATAAAAATAACCAATAGGCCATTTTTTTTGATCTTTTATTAGCCACTGGTCCAGTTTTTCAAACATTTCATTGGCACTTGTTTGGGGGGTTAATTGTGCGCCAATTGTAATGGTCTTAACTCTATCCCGTCTAATTACCAATGCAGGTTCCCAAACAACTTTGATATCCGCAACCTGTTTTAACGGAACTGATGCTCCAGTAGCTTGGGAGTAAACAGATAGTGATTCTAATTTCGATATACCTTTTCTATCTTTTTCAACAGTTCTCATGATGATCGGTATGACAGTATCCCCTTCTCGATATTGGGTCAGTTCCAACCCTGTTAATCCTGTTCTCAATGATATGGCGATATCTTTACTTGAAACACCAGCTCTTCTCGCTCGTGTCTGGTTTATTTCAATTAATAATTTCTTAATCGGCATTCCCCAATTATCACTAGTTGATTTTAGGCCCGTCAAACTATTCATTTGTGCGATAATTTTATCTTTCAGATCCAGAAGTTTTGTTGTGTCAGTTCCACTTAAACGGATCTCAATAGGATTTGGGATCGGCTTACCATTTTCTATCTTTTTAAATTTAACCAAAAGGTCGGGGAAACTATTAAACGTATAGCTGTCCAATTTTTTCATTATGCCGTCAATCTGATTTGGGTTAGTAACATTAATAACCATTAACGCATAATTAGCACTTTTCGGTTTAGGGTTATGCGTTAACAGAAATCGAGGACCACCGCTACCAATGTAAGTAACCCAATTTGTAACACCAATGTTCCTTTTTTCATTAGTCGCTAATTCATTTTGTATGTATGTTTCAATCTTATTGACCATTACTTGTGTTGCATCAATTGTAGCCCCGACCGGCAATTCCAATTCAGCTTTAAAATATGCTCTATCTGATGGGGGGAAAAACACTTTAGGAACCAATTGCAAACCAGCCAATGAGACAATAAAGACAATAATTGTAGCCAAAAGTGTCTGCCACTTTTTGCCAATTAACCAGACCAGTAAACGACGATAATTCCGATAAAATGCGGTTTCAAAATTTTGCTTTGGTTGTTTGGTTTTTAAAAAATAGACGCACAATAAAGGAATCATGGTCATAGACAACAGCCAAGAACACAATAGGGTAATTGTTACTACTTTAAAGAGTGAAGCGGTGTATTCACCAGTGGCGGACTCCGCTAAAAAAATTGGTAAAAAAGCAGCCGCTGTAGTTAAAGAAGAAACAAGTAATGGAACTTTTAAATCATTGGCTGAATCTACCGCCGCTTCTATGTTTTTTTTACCTTGGCTCATTTGCACCATGATACTTTCTGACATCACAATACCGTTGTCTACCAGCATACCTAATGAGATAATAAGAGCGGCTAACGAAATTTGGTTTATACCTATTTGAAACCAAGACATCACTAAAATACTAAATACCATGCTCAGAGGGATTAAAACAGCCACAATAATACCTGTTCGTAACCCCAAACTGAACAACATCACGATAGTGACTATTAATATTGCTTCTATTAAATTGGAGGCAAAATCGTTTACTTTTTCTTCGACCTCTCTTGGCATAAAAGACAAATATGAAAAGTCCACACCAATTGGATGGATAGCTGAAAGCTGGCTAATGATTTTTTCAACTTGAGTTCCTAAAATTAGATTGTTGCCTCCTTCACGCATAGAAAGAGCGAGAACTAAACCCTCAACACCTGAGACATTCAGTTTTGATTCAAATGGATCGATATACCCTCTTGAGACTTTGGCTATTTCTTCTAAGTAAAGTACTCGTTCACTACCAGGAATTTGCACTATGGTTTTAGCAATTTCATCTATCGACTCAAAATTACCACTAGGTTCTAATGTAATACGCTCATTAGACAAATTAATGCTTCCACCGGGTATAACAATATTTCTATCGGTTAATTGTGCGCTAAGTTGTGATGGTGAAAGTTTAAGTTCTGACAAACGCGCATTGTTATATTCTATAAAGACCCTCTCATCTTGGACACCAAATACCTCAACTTTACCGACTTCTGATAACTTTAAAAACTCGTCCTTAGCATTATCAGTGATCTCTTTTAATTCTTTAAAATCAAAACCTTCAGCAGTAACACCTAAAACGATGCCATAAACGTCACCAAATTCATCATTAACAATTGAAGTTTCAGCCTCCATGGGTAGATCGCTTTTAGCCGATTGAACTTTACGGCGAAGATTATCCCAAATTGGCCGCATATTTTTAAAACTTTCTTTTACATTAACGCTAATTATAGATATACCAGTTCTAGATTCACTTATAACAAAATCTAATTCGGGTAATTCTTTGATAACTTTTTCCAACTTATTACTCACCAGAGACTCAACACGAGCAGGACTTGCTCCAGGGAAATAAGTAATGACTTGCGCTGTTCGAATAATAAATCCTGGATCATAATCCTTAGGTAACTGTTGATATGCATTAATTCCAGCAACAACAATAAACAGTAAAATAACAAAGGATGTACGGTTATTTAAAATCGCTAATCGAGTAATATTCATTCTTTTAGCCTCAGTAATTCTTGCACTAATTATTGATAGTAAATTTAACAATCATACCATCTGAAATTTTACTCACTCCGGCAGTCACCAAATGATCACCAGTTTTTATACCAAAAAATACTTCGATACCTTCAGAAGTAATTTCACCAATAGAGACTGGTAACTTTTTGACCACTCCCTTACCATCGCCAGTCCCCTCTACAACATAAACAAAATTTCCAGCGTTATCTTTTAAAACGCTATTACTCGGTAAATAGAAACGCTTATTTTTATTTTCACTCGTCAATCTTTGAGTACCGCGTAAAATAGCCGTCATTCCCGGTAAAATAGTATGGTGTTGTGGAGACTCCATGGTAAATGTTACTTCATATGTTTTTGTGAACTCATCTGCTTGTAATGATACTTCTTTAAACTCGGCAGGGAATGTTTGATTAGGAATGTCATCAAAAACAGCGAAAATAGTATGACTGGTATCATTTCTTGGTATTTGAATAATTACGCTTTCTGGCACGTTGATTTTTAAATGTATCTCAGTGATGTTATGTAATGCAAATACAGATTGTTTTGCAGTAATTTCTTGGAAATTTTCAGTATATTTTTTTGCAATAACACCGTCAAATGAAGCGTAAAGGTTGGTATATTCTAAATTATTTTGTGCGCTTTCTAGTCTTGTACTTGCACTCGAGTATAGTGCTCTTAATTTATCCATATCTGCGTTTGAAATAACATTTGAATCCATCAACGCCGTTCCTCTGTCATAATCAGCTTTTGACTTATCAAAACTAGATTGCGCTTCAGCCAAAGATAATTTTATATCCGTATCATTAAGTTTCGCTAAGATTTGATTCTTTTTAACGTCATCCCCCTGTCTTACGTAAATATGAATTAATTCACCTGAAACCTTGAAAGACAAATCTGCTTTTTGAGATGCATCTACTACAGCTGCATATTGCATTACTTTTCCACTATCAGGATGCTCAATAACCATTGTTCTTACAGGTCGTAATATTTCAGAAATTATAATTTCTTCTTTTTGGCAAGCTAATAGAAATACAACGCTAGCTATACATATATTTTTTAAAGCATTATTCATTATTTTATCTCTAATCGATTTTTCTAATGATTGTTGCAGGATTACCTGCGTAAAGATATTGCGTTTTAAGCAAACCGTTGACTACGCTTCCAGCACCAATAACTACATTGTCTTCAATATTTGTTCCTGGGAGTATGATAGCACCTGCCCCTATCCAAACATTATTACCTATTTTTATATTTTGTACATAAGCAGTCTTTTGTAGTCTTGGGATTGACTCTAGTTCGTGATTTACTGTAATCATCTGTACATTAGGGCCAATTAATACATCATCACCTATAAATACATCAGCCCCATCTAATATTGTGCAATTATGATTAATATATACCCGTTCACCAAAAGATATTTTATCGCCATAATCACAATGAAAACCATATTCTATGCGTAGGTCTTCTCCACTGGAAAAAAACAACATTTTCAACTTTTTAAAATGACCTTTACTTGGGGAACGCGTATAAGATCTGCAGCGTTCATGGGCTAAGTCTCGTCTAGCTCGATTCTCAGAAGAGTTACTATCAAATAAAATACCTTTCATTATTAAACTAAATAAAAACAGGTAAATTAATATAGGCAAGAACTGTCATAGCAATTAAACAAACAACTCCGATAGTAAAAATACCAAATCGAGCAGGAATAAAGTTAGAGCTCACGTGAACAAAAGCATGTGATACACGGCTAATCGAATAAACCCACGCTAAAACATATATAGCCGTTGAGACTGTGTTGGTTAACAAAAACATTATGCATAAAACATAAAAAAGAATAGGGGTTTGAAATTGATTAGCAATATTGTTCGACACTTTTAAAACACTCTCTGGCCAAGCACTATTATTTAAGGCTGTCTTTGTTCTATCCACACCACCCGCTTTAATCGCCGAGCTTTTTCTAATACCTAAAAGAATGAATATAAATAGAGTTAATGAAACTTGAATTAGCATCGGTAATAAAATAGAAGTGTTTTGCATTTATGCTTCCTTATTATTGTTTTTGACAATGGTTAGCTGATGATCAATGGATAATAACAGATATTTTTAGAATACATGACCTAAACCTCTAAACAGCAAAGCCTTAAACGCCAAAACAAAGAGCCCAATCGTTAGACAAAAAAAAACCCCATCCGTAAGGATGGGGCTTTTAAAATAAGAGCCTGGCAATGACCTACTTTCGCATGGGGAAACCCCAAACTATCATCGGCGCTGAACGTTTTCACTTCTGAGTTCGAGATGGGATCAGGTGGTTCCCGTTCGCTAATGTCACCAGGCAAA
>JBLIBL010000039.1:0-28577 GCA_047633355.1 Polaribacter sp. | reverse complement strand
AAATTTGCACTTAATTAGTTTAAACAAATGGTTTCTTATTAATTCTCAATTGTTAGACAATTATTCGTTTATTTTTTAAGGATTCACGTAGATTTCGTAAGTTTTATTTTTATTCGGGGTGTCTATTATTGTTGTCAACTACTGAAAAAAGTATGCCTCCCTTCTTATTAGAAAGCAATTCCACGCCCACTCCAAGAATTCCAGTTTCAGAACTGCCTAAAGTTGCGGTAAAAGGTTTTTCTTTTGCTCTCATTCCAGTCCATTTAGACTTAGTTATCCTCTTTGCATCTGCTTCAGTATAAGTTTTTAATACACCTTCCTGATATATAACGCTACTTCCATCTTTATCTTCATATGGAATTCCTTGGTAAGTCACCTCAAAAGTAGGTGTCGTTGGGTCAAAATTTGGATCTGCGGGGGTGTCGTTTATCAGACTGGTGCTATTTCATTATTTACTCTCTCGTATAGATCACAACTTCATCACTTGTAACTCTCATTAGATAATTTGAATCTAATTGCTTATCTAAAAAATCAGTGTAGTTAAAAAGTGGTTTTAAAATATCACTATCCTTAGAGAGCGATGATTTCATATTTGGGTGACACTCATTCAATGACCCATTAATTAACGAATCAATATCCATTTTTTTAAGATTCGTACTACTTACATTCGCCATCCCAATTATGTGTTCCAACCCTAATAGGCGTCGGTCAAGATTAGTAAATTCAAAAGATACACCTAAGTCTGCTATATCTTTTCTACCGAAATAACTAATGACGTCGTTATAACAGAAATCTGTAATTAAAAAGCGACTTTGCAAAATGTTAGATTTATCAAAACTATTTTCACAACTAGTTAGAAAGTTAATGCTAAGGATAAACAAAGTAATTCTAATCATGGTTATTTTCCTCAAGATAGTCTGCTCTACTCAAATATGGCTGCTTTCTATTTAGATTCCTAACTACCCCCATATATTCAGTTCGTAGAACCCGACGTTGCTTTGCGATGGGTCTATAAATTCCTTTGCTTAATTTTGAACTTGAAAAGTTTCCTGAAGAATCATAAAAAGTATTTCTAACATCAACCTTTTGCTTTATAACCTCGACGATGGAATGCTCAACATAATATCGACCTAATTCCGATTCAATCAGCAGTGATGCTATATCCAACCATGGAATGCCCTTACCTTTAGCATCAAAAACTGCTGGGAGACCAAATCCATCCTTATAAGTTCTCATGTATTGAACACCACCTTCTTGAGTTCTTGTAATACATATTTTTCCGCTACCACAACTTTGAGGGATTATTTGAGTTACAAGAGTCGAACCATCTCCCAGAGGCGTTGTTGTTGTGGTATCAGTGCGTAAAGGATACTCTCCACTATAAGTTCCTGAATCGACAGCCTCACAATCACTTTCGCAAGTACCGACTTTTTTCCCCATTACGTCATATGTTGTCGGGTTATTACCCCCACTGGTGCAACAAACTACCAGCCATCAAATTTATTGATCCTGCTATTGTTTGCAGTTTAAATCACTATGGAAACTCAACTCACCCAGCTCTTTCTTCAGATCATTTATAATCGTGCTAGTAATATTTTCTGCATCGCCTTTTCCTTTGATCGTATAAACTCGCAAATTATAGCAACTCTGATTCAACAGGTTATCAATACTTACAAAATCTTTATCATTTCTACTCCAAAGCATCTCCACCATTCCCTTTTCAGCCCATCGCTTGGTATGCTTACTATCAGTCAACGAAGATTTTTTTAAAAAATGAAGATTAGCAATAGACTCAGCTATTTTTAGTACAATGGTATTTGATGCATCAGCCGAGAAATTGAAACTCATATCAATTTGTGGGTATACAACTTCATCATGTTTCAATTGAAATACTCCTCTGCTTGATTGAGCTAAAAATAAAAAAACAACCAAAGCAATTACAGTCAGGGCTACTAGAATATATTTAACTCTCATAACTATAGATTCCCCAACGTTCTATTTAAATTCTCATTTCGTAATATCGTCTTTCCTTCGGGACTACGATTAAGGAGAAGAAAAGGTGTCATGTATATTTTACGATACAAAACCAATTTCCCACTTCATAAATTTTGATTCAGTAATAAACATTATTATTGTACTTATATTATAAAACAAAAAGAAAAAAAAATGCCCACAATCAATAGATTATGAGCATTTTAATTAATATTGAGAGGCTAATAGTAAAGCTATAAAGCTTTCAAATTAGCATTAATATTATTTTCTAGTTCTTATCCATTTTTTCTTTTAACAAATCACCTAGTGTTGCTGGAGCGTTTGACTCGCCATCTTTACTAAATTCAGCAACCGCGTCTGCTTCTTCTTGCTTATATTTAGCTTTGATTGAAAGACTAATGCCTCGGTTCTTCTTATCAACAGCCGTAAATTTAGCTTCAACAGAATCACCAACTTTAAAGTGCTTGCTCGCATCTTCAACACGGTCTTCACTGATTTCAGATACACGTAAATAACCATCAACATTTTCAGCTAAAGAAATTTTCACACCTTTTGCATCAACTTCAGTCACTGTACCTGTCACGATAGTTCCTTTAGCGTGATCAGCAACATATTGTCCAAACGGGTCAGAGTCAACTTGCTTAATACCTAAAGAAATTCTCTCTCTTTCTGAATCAACAGAAAGTACAATAGCTTCAACTTCGTCGCCTTTGTTAAAGTCTTTAACGGCTTCTTCACCGGTTAATGACCAAGAGATATCTGATAAGTGAACCAATCCATCAATTCCACCGTCTAGACCAATGAATATACCGAAGTCAGTAATTGACTTGATGTTACCCATGACTTTGTCGTTTTTGTTGAACTTGCTCGCGAAATCATTCCAAGGGTTAGTGATACATTGCTTAAGACCTAAAGAAATTCGACGACGTTCTTCGTCAATATCAAGAACCATCACTTCAACTTCGTCACCAAGATTAACAACTTTACTTGGGTGGATGTTTTTGTTTGTCCAATCCATCTCTGAAACATGAACAAGACCTTCAACGCCTTCTTCAATTTCTACAAAACAACCGTAATCAGTTAGGTTTGTAACACGTCCGAATAAACGAGCACCTTCTGGGTAACGACGATTGATGTCAGCCCATGGATCTTCACCTAATTGCTTAATACCTAACGATACACGTGAACGTTCTTTATCAAATTTAAGAACTTTAACATCGATCTCGTCGCCAACCTGTACAACTTCAGATGGATGTTTAACACGTTTCCATGCCATATCAGTGATATGCAAAAGACCGTCTACACCGCCTAAATCAACAAATGCACCATAATCAGTTAGGTTTTTAACAACACCTTTAGCCGTTGCGCCTTCTTCTAACTTCTCTAGCAGTTCATCTCTGTCTGCTGAATGTTCTGCTTCAATAACGCTACGACGAGATACCACTACGTTGTTACGTTTTTGATCTAGTTTGATAACTTTAAATTCTAGGTCTTTTCCTTCAAGATGAGTCGTATCTCTTACTGGACGTACATCTACTAGTGAACCTGGTAGGAATGCTCTAACGTCCTTAATTTCAACGGTGAATCCACCTTTAACTTTACCAGTGATAACACCAATAACAGTCTCGCTTGCTTCACAAGCTTTTTCAAGCTCAATCCAAGTAGCAAATCGCTTAGCTTTTTCACGTGATAATTGAGTTGTACCGTAACCGTCTTCAATTGCATCTAGTGCAACATCAACTAAGTCACCAATATTAACTTCAACTTCACCTTTTTCATTTAAAAACTCACTAACTGAAATAACACCTTCCGACTTTAAACCAGCGTTGACTGTTACAGTCTCACTGTCAATCGCGACTACGGTGCCAGAAACAATAGCGCCTGTACGCATTTCTGTTTCTTTAATACTCTGTTCAAATAAATCTGCGAAACTCTCGCTCATCTTAAGTACCTAGTTTGTAAAAAGCATCAAAATAATGCTAAATACGGGGGTTATCAATTGCAAATTAACATCCAATTAATTTGTAATTTTTAGTTAAAATGTCGTTAAATCCATTAACAACAATAAAAGTAAAATAACAATTACGAAATTCGTTCTGCCATTTTTATAAATTTAGTTTATTCAGAGAGGTTTCCTTAGGTTGATATCACCAAATAATAGTGATACACGAACCAATCACGCAAACCAATCAGGTTGCATTTTTTTAGCATAATCAATGACTTGAGTATAAACCTCATTAATTGTTAATAATGAACTATCAACAATTAAAGAATCTACCGCTGGCACCAGTGGCGCGACACTTCGATTTTGGTCTCTTTCATCTCTATCTTGTATGCTCTTCAAAAGCGCGCGCATATTAGCACCAACGCCTTTATTTATCAACTGCTTATAACGTCGGTCAGCTCGGCATTCTGCGCTTGCGGTTAGGAATATTTTAACCGGTGCTTTGGTGAAAACGATAGTTCCCATATCTCGACCATCGGCAACTAAACCAGGCATTTTTGCAAAATCTTTTTGACAAGCTAGCAACGCATCCCTAGCACTTGAAATGACAGCCACTTTTGAAGCTGATTGACCAGCATGATCCGTTCTAATTTGTTTTGCTAAACTCTCACCATTAATAAATGGTTCAATTTCTTCACTGTGAGAATTAAATTTAAATTCTACATCTAATTCACGCGCTAATTGAGTCACTTTATCACACAATTTTGTTGAATTGCTCAATTCATCCAAATCGATACCAGAAGTTTCTGACACTACACCTAATATCCTGTAAAGCGCCCCGCTATCGAGAATCCGCCAACCTAACTGACTAGCCACTAAATGTGTAATGGCTCCTTTACCCGCTCCAGAAGGGCCATCTATAGTGATTATTGGAACTGGAATTGAGGTAGACGTATTCACTTAACTGTGCCTGCTAAACGTAAGTCTTCAACTTGAAGTCTTTGAGTTGGGTAAGCCATATCCGCGCCGTTAGATTCAATGATACTGGCAATTTGTAGTAATATGTCTTGCTTAATATCATGAAACTTTATCCAATCTGTAGTTTTAGTAAAAGTGTAAACAAAAAAGTCAACGGATGATTCAGCAAATGCATTTAAATTGACTATCATGGTTTGATCAACATCAATTTCGACATGACTACTTAGCATCTCTTTTACTTCCAAAACGATTTGATTCACTTGATTTAAATCATCGTAACGTATACCAAATGTTTCATAAATACGTCGGTTACTCATCCGAGATGGATTTTCCACAGTCACGCTATTAAAAATGGCATTTGGTACATACAAAGGTCTTTTGTCAAAAGTTCTAATTCGAGTTTGGCGCCAACCTATATATTCGACTGTTCCCTCTATATCTCTATCGTTAGAGCGGATCCAATCACCTACTGAAAAGGGTCTATCAAGATATATCATTAGTCCACCAAAAAAATTGGCTAACAAATCTTTTGCGGCAAAACCAATCGCAATACCGCCAATACCACCAAATGCTAATACAGCACTGATGCTAACGCCTAAGTTTTGCAAAACTAATAAAATAGTCGTAAGACCAACCGATACTCGCAATAATTTGCTAATTGCTTCTATGGTCGATTGATCAATTTTGTCGTCTTTATTTCGATCTTTATTTGAGTCCTGAATATTAACTTCCGCTTTTCTAATAAACCGAAGCAGTCCCCATGAAACCAAAATGACTATGTATACGTCTCTATATGAGTCATCCAAATTGACTTCAAAGTAATATTTGATGACTATCCAAGCACCGACACCCCAAATGACATAAGTAATAGGACGGGAAACCGCAGCACCTAGCGCGTCATCCCAAACATTTTTAGTTTTCTTTAATTGTTTTTCTATTCGTGTGTATAGGCGTTTCCAAATAAAATTAATCACCATGGTGGCAAAAACGACCAAAAAAACCTTTAAAATAATCGTGTTATCACCTAGCTCAGTGACTAACCATTTTTCTATTGTTTCCATTTAGTTATCTCGATTTGAATCAAATTGACAAGTTTATATTTAATTTAAAGCAAACATCTAATCAAAGCCATGCTCTTTACGCCAACCTTCATCCACAAATTTAGTTAAATAATTTCTAATACCATCAGGTAAAATGACGACACAGTTTTGACCTGACTTTAATTTTTTTGCCTGCTGCAGCATTGCCATGATCGCAGTTCCAGAGGAACCACCCACTAATAAACCTTCATCTTTTATTAATTGACGCGCATATTTGAATGATTCTGTATCATTAGTTTTAACCCAAACATCAACTAAATCTCTATCAAGTACTTCAGGAATAAAGTCATAGCCAATACCCTCAACATGATAGGGCTTTATTTCTGCTGGTCCAGCTAACAATGAACCTTCTGGATCAGCTCCAACAATTATCGCATTAGGACATTTTATTTTAATTTTTTTAGCAATTCCAGATAAAGTACCGCCTGTACCAACTCCAATGACAACCATATCAACATTATCATTAAGGTCATCCAATATCTCTTGAGCCGTTCCAAAATAATGGGCTTCTGGGTTTGACATATTTGAGTACTGATCAAGTATATGCGCGTTTGGTAGTTCTTTTTGTAGTTTTTTAGCAATTTCAATATGTGAATCAGGATCATCCCACGCGGCTTCGGTTGGAGTACGAATAATCTCAGCGCCTAATGCCTCTAATACTACCTGTTTTTCTTTGCTCATTTTTTGTGGCATGGTGATCACAATTTTATAACCTAAAGACGCACCCGCTAATGCCATGCCTATCCCCGTATTACCGCTAGTCGCTTCGATTAATGTATCGCCACGCTTTATCCGACCTGATTTTTCCGCATCTAAAATCATTTGTCTAGCTATTCGGTCTTTAGTTGAGCCACCTGGATTCATAAACTCGCATTTAGCGTATACATTACAACTTAGCTCATTTGCTATTTTGTTTAATTTTACCAGCGGTGTTTGCCCAATTGTTTCTACAATATTGTCGTAAAGCATAATTATTCTCAAATATGATAGTTGTCATTTCAGTAACGTATTCTAGTGGTTTATAATGTGTAATGCACTATAGATCCGCCCAATAAAAACCTATTTATTTATTGTCTCAATAAATTAAACATCATTAATAGCTTGATTATTTAAAACCAAACCCTATAATGACGATCCGTCACGTGACGCTTCGTCATTTATTGTCGTTTGAGAGTTGTAAAACTAATGAGCCCTAGAAGCATTTCAATTGAAGAATTCAAAGCTAGGGAATATGAGCTTATTTCTCTTGCACGATCACTAGTTGAAAGCGATTGTCTTACCACTTTAACGATTGATAAATTAGTCTCTTCATCTCGTTTTTCAAAAGGAACCATTTACAAACATTTTGTCAGTAAAGAAGATTTGTTGATGGCTATTTGCAATACCAGCATTGAAGAAATGCAAGAAATGTTCATTAAAGCCTTAGAATTTAATGGCAATAGCCGCGAAAAAGTTTTAGCCGTTATGGTTTCTTATGTAATTTGGGCAAAACTCTACCCTTCTCAGCTATTTGCGGTATTAGCGGCTCATTCTCCAAGCGTCGCAGCTTGTTGCTCTAATGAGCGAAATGATACTCACAAAGAACATGAATCTCATCTCATGGGCTTAATGAACCGTCAAATTGAAAAAGCAATTAAATCAGGTGATCTGATTCTTCCTGAAGACATGTGGGTAGAGCAAGTAACCTTTGCACTATGGTCAGCCTCTTGGGGTGCAATGGCATTAATAATGAGTAAAGGTGATTCCGTTAAATTAGGGTCCATGGTTTTAGAACGAGAATCATTCACCAACGCTCGATTAATTCTTGACGGCCTTGGATGGAAACCTATATCCAAAAACTGGAATTATAAAGAGACCATAAAAAAGATAACGGTCGAACTATTCTTACCCGAAATACAGGCGTTAGAAAAATCGGGTACACCATTTTTATATATTTAATTTTCTAACATTAAATTAGGTTAGGTTAGGTTAGGTTAGGTTAGAAAATTAAAAGTCATACTAAAAAGAGAAGGACTATTATTATGGATAATTATTCCAATTTTATTTTAAAGAACAAATGGCTTGTATTGTTAGCATCACTCTTATTAGTTGCTATCGCAGGAATGGGGGCAGAAAATCTAAAATTTAGTAGTGAATACAAAACTTTTTTTAAAGAAGACAACATTCAACTTAAAAATTATTTAGGCTTGCAAGATATTTATAGTAAAAGTGAGAATGTCGCTTTTATTATTGCTCCCAAAAGCGGTAATGTTTTTGACCAAGAAACATTAAAAGCAACCTGGGAGCTAACTAATGAAGCGTGGTTTATTACCTATAGCTCTCGTGTCGATTCGATTACTAACTTTCAGTACAGTTACGCCGACGGTGACGAGTTAATTATTGAAGACTTGTTACTAGAAGCCGACATGCTTGATCAAGAAAAAATTTCTCAGATAAAGTCAGTGTCATTAGCAGAGCCACTATTACGCAAAAAACTAATTGCAGAAGGTGGGGAAGCAACTATTGTAAACGTTACTATAACAACTCCTGGCATTGATAAAACATTAGAAACACCTGAAGTCGCAACGTCAGCAAGAAAAATCCGTGATCAATTTAAAGAAAAATATCCTAACATAGACTTTATGCTAACGGGCATAGTCATGATGAATAATAGTTTTCCAGAATCAGCTAAAGCTGATGCATTTATCCTTATACCTATCATGCTAGGTGTCGTTATTTTTGCTGTGGGTATTTTACTCAGAACCTTTGTTGGAACATTTTCAACCCTTATCGTTATCTTATTGAGTGTGATTGGAACCATGGGAGTATGGGGTTGGTTTGGTGGTTATTTAACCGGACCCTCTTCTAGTTCACCGACAATAATTCTAACTTTAGCCGTTGCCGATTGCGTTCATATACTCTCTACTTTTTACTTAAACATGCGTAATGGCATGGAAAAATCACTCGCCATCAAAGATAGTATACGGGTTAACTTACAGCCAATATTTTTAACCAGCTTAACCACTGCAGTTGGTTTTTTAACCATGATGTTTTCCGATTCACCGCCGTTTGGTCACCTCGGAATTATGGTTGCAATTGGTGTTTCTTTTGCCTTTATATTCTCCGTGAGCGTATTCCCTGCGTTACTTTCGATTTTTCCGGTTAGAGTCAAACAGCGTAACAACTCTAAAAAAGACTCAATGGATAAGTTAGCCAATTTTGTTATTGGTAATCGTAAATGGTTGCTACCTGTTTCAACACTAATTATTCTTGGATTAGCATCTTTTGTCACTAACAATGAACTCAACGATGATTTTGTGAAATATTTTGATAAACGTGTCCCCTTTCGTCAATCAACTGATTATATGCAAGAACATCTATCGGGCATGACGATGATTGAATTGTCGATTGATTCAAAAAAAGAAAGTGGCGTTAATGATCCAAAATTTTTGAAGTTTGTCGCTGACATGTCAGATTGGCTTAGAGCACAGCCTGAAACCGATCACGTTAATACTATTACCGATACTTTAAAACGTTTAAATAAAAATATGCATGCAGATGATCCGGCTTGGTACAAATTACCCCAAGAGCAAGAGCTCGCCGCTCAATATTTATTGTTGTATGAATTGTCGCTTCCACAAGGTCTAGATGTGAACAATCAGCTCAACGTGAGAAAATCATCAACTCGCGTGGTAGCAACTTTTAGAAGCTTAAAATCAAGTGAAACGATTGATATGGAGAGTCGCATAAACGATTATTTTAATCAACATAATACGCAGTACGAACTGATTCTTGCGAGTCCATCTTTAATGTTTTCACACATTGGACAAAATAATATTATTAGTATGCTAATGGGATCATCACTTGCGTTAATACTGATCTCTATACTATTAGGCATTGCGTTACGCTCCGTAAAACTCGGATTAATCAGCCTGTTACCTAACTTAATGCCCGCAGCTGTTGGTTTTGGATTGTGGGGATTGTTTGTCGGTGAAGTCGGTCTTGGTTTATCGGTGGTCATGGGTGTAACGCTAGGAATTGTAGTGGATGACACCGTGCATTTTATGAGCAAGTATGTGCGTGCCAGAAGAGAGAAAAACTTGTCGTCTGAAGACGCTATTCGTTATAGTTTTGCTAGTGTTGGTAAAGCTCTGTGGATTACTACGATAGTTTTAGTCGCGGGTTTTGGAGTGATGGCTACATCCACTTTTAAAGTGAATGCTGATATGGGATTACTAACTGCTGCTACTATTTTAATTGCACTTATTATTGACTTCTTCTTTTTACCGCCACTTTTAATGTTATTAAAAAACGATAAAAATAATAAGTAGAAAAAACAATCAATTGAAAGAAAAAGGAAAAATTATGAAACTTATTAAGTATGGAATGTTATTCATTACGTTAACTACATCTTCAACCTCCTTTGCCGAAGAGGCAGAAGATAAAGGACTTAAAATCGCGCAGGAAACTAAAGCAATTGATCTTGGCTGGAAAGATTCAAGTGCTGTATTGGAAATGATTCTAAAAAACAAACATGGTGAAACATCAACTCGAAATATGCGTATGAAAAGTATTGAACAAAAAGGCGATGGCGATAAAAGTTTAAATATTTTTGATTCTCCTCGTGATGTTAAAGGCACCGCATTTTTAAGCTTTTCACATCCGGTGGCCAATGACGAACAATGGTTATACCTTCCTGCTTTAAAAAGAGTGAAACGTATTTCCTCAAGAAATAAATCAGGGTCATTTATGGGAAGTGAGTTTTCTTTTGAAGATCTTACGTCATTTGAAGTTGACAAATATACTTACAAATATTTGAGAGATGAGCTAGTAAATGGAGAAAATTGTTGGGTGGTAATACAGTACCCGATCGATAAATACTCTGGTTATAAAAAGCGTATTGTTTGGATTGACCAATCTGAGCACCGAATAAGAAAAACCGACTTTTATGATCGTAAAGACAGCTTATTAAAAACTTTAACCATGAGTGATTTTCATCACATAAATAAAGCGTTTTGGCGTCCACAAATTCTATCTATGGTTAATCATCAATCGGGAAAAAGTACAGTTTTAAACTTCAGTCACTATGTTTTATCAACTGGACTAGATGAAAAAGATTTTAACCAAAACGCTTTAAAACGAGCTAGATAAAAAATTATCATTTGATAATATATAATTCAATGTAAGAGTCTAAATCATGACAAAAAAAACTCATCATCCTACGATGTTTTGCCTCCTAGCGGGGCATTTTTTTATTTCACTATTTTGGCTTTCAACAGTTCAAGCAAATGAACTTGAAGTTCGAGGCAACTTTGAAATTCAGGGTCGCTTCTTTTATGAAGATGCTTTAACCAAGAGTCAGCACGATCAGCAACTTTCTGTAGCCGCCGCTCCTGAATTTTTTTGGAGTTGGAATAATGACAACGATAGTTTGGAATTTGTTCCCTCCGCTCGCGCAGATCAGTATGATAGCGAACGAACACATTTTGATATCCGAGAATTCAGTTGGGTACATGTTGGTCACGATTGGGAAACACGTATTGGTATCCGACGTGAATTTTGGGGCGTTACTGAATTTCAACACTTAGTAGATATCATCAATCAAAGTGATTCGGTTGAAGATGTTGATAACGAAGATAAATTAGGGCAACCAATGCTTAATCTTTCTTTGGTTAAGGTCTGGGGAATTATCGATATTTACCTTCTGCCCTACTTTAGAGAAAGAACTTTTGCAGGTAACGAAGGACGACCTGGAATACCTTTCGTTAATACCAACAACGTACTCTACGAATCCAAAGATAAAGAGAAACATTTAGATCTTGCCCTGCGTTGGTCACATACAATTAATGACTTAGATTTTGCATTATCGTGGTTTGAAGGTACAAGCCGTGATCCTAACTTAATTCCTTCATTTACTAACCAAGGTTTATTTCAATTAAATCCCTATTATGCTCAAATTAAACAGCTTGGAATTGAACTTCAAGCCAGTTTAGAAGCAAGCTTATTAAAATTAGAAGTTATACACAATGAAAATAGCCAACAAGATTATTGGGCATTACAAGGTGGTTTTGAATTTAGTCAATATGGAATTCTTGAGTCTAATGCCGACCTTGGATGGTTAGTTGAATTTGCCTGGGATGAACGCGGTAAAGACAGTCGCTCTAATTTCCAAAATGATTTGTTTTTTGGGAACAGATTGGCACTTAACGATATACAATCTACAGAAGTTCTATTTGGCCTCAGTTATGATCTTGATTTTAGTTCTACAAGTGTTTTGCTAGAAGCCAGTCGAAGATTTGGAGATAATATTAAAGTATCCTTGGATGCACGTTTTTTTGAATCTAAAGAAATACAAGACCCTTTATATTTCTTTAGACGAGATGATCATATTCAACTCACAGCTCAGTATTACTACTAGAGCTTAGGTAACAGGCGAAAATAAATCTAGCCGTATAAATCTAGCCGTATAAATATAATGAATGAATTTGATAGAATTATAGACCGTAGCCATACAAATGCTTTAGCCGTCGAAGGTTTTACTGATTATCTTTTTAAAGGAAAAGAAGATTTAAAACTTTCGCATACACATGAAGAATTGATTTCAATGTGGGTTGCAGATATGGCATTTGCTTCTCCATCTGCAGCGACAGACGCTATGATAAGACGAATAGAGCATCCTATTTTTGGTTATACCATGAATTTTGATGATGGCTATTACAACGCATTTTCAAGTTGGACTCAAAAACAATATGCTTGGAATTTTGCCAAAGAAGAACTTCTTATATCTTCTGGCGTTATTCCTGCTTTATTTGATTTAATTGAACAAATATGTGGCATTGATGAGAAAGTACTCACATTCACTCCAGCTTATGGTTATTTCAACCATGCAGCTAGTCATTATAATAAAGAATTAGTCTCATGCCCTCTTAAGGTTGTTGATGGCGACTATTTTATCAACTTTGCAGACTTGCGAATTAAGAGCGCGGATGCAAAATTAAAATTATTATTTTTATGCCACCCACATAATCCGACGGGTAGGCTATGGACGGATGATGAACTCCGGTTGATAGGTGAAATTTGCTTAGAAAATAAAGTGATTATTGTTTCTGACGAAATCCATTGCGATTTACTTCGCAATGGTAAATCACACACTCCGTTAGCAAAGCTCTTTCCCGAATCAGATCAAATAATTACATGCATGGCTCCGAGTAAAACATTCAATCTAGCAGGTATGATGATTGCCAATATTATTATAGCAAATCCTAAATTACGTACCATTTGGAAACAACGCACTCAGTCATTTATTAATCCTATTAGTCTTGCCGCTGCACAGGGCGTTTATGAAAATGGTCATGAATGGCTTCAATCTCTGCGTACTTATCTTGATGATAATTTCACTGAACTTGAGAGTGAGTTAATAAAACACCTACCCGATGCCATTTTTAAAATTCCGAATGCTACCTACTTAGCATGGATTGATTTAAGCGCCTATTTTCCACCTTCAGTTAATCTAACTCGACTATTTTTAGATGACGCTGGTGTTATTGTTGAGGGCGGCGAAATGTTTGTTTCAGATGGAGGCACTCGTATTCGCTTGAATGTAGCATGCCCAAGATCAAAGCTCAGAGATGCTATATACAGAATTATCAAAACTGTTAAAAATTTCAATTCAGTAAGCTAAATTTATTTATATCCTTAAGATGCCATCTATCTAAAGCACTGAATGATAATGATCGATATGTCCCAGGATGGCCGCATATACGCTCGTATTTTACATTTTAAGTGAAAATATTGTTGTAAAATCGGTGGAGTCCATATGCAGGGTGTCTGGTTTTAGCCTTTCTGGTTTTAGCCTTTCTGGTTTTAGCCTTTCTGGTTTTAGCCTTTTTAGATTGGTCGAATCAAGTTCCATCATAAATAGCTAATAACTCATTAGCATTACCTCTATTTTTACCGTCTCGACTGATAAAACGTCGCACTAAGAAAGACTCTATCTCAGCATCTTGATAGATTTGTCTGGTAATAGCGTTATCATGGTTTGATATAACGACTTTGACACCACGGTTTGCTAAGTGTTGAGCTCTATAAGCTAGTTCGACTTGTTGGTCATAGGAAAAACCTTGTGCAGCATAGCTAGTAAAACTAGCTGTTGGTGATAGAGGCACATAAGGTGGATCACAGTAAACGACGTCACCTTTTGTTGCTCTATTCATTAATGAAATAAAATCACCACATACAAATTTAGTTTTTTTTGCCCTTTCAATAAAATGATACATTTCTTTTTCAGGGAAGTAAGGTTTATCGTTACGTCCGAAAGGAACATTAAACCCCCCGCCTTTGTTATAGCGACAAAGTCCGTTAAACCCGTGTCTATTCATATAAACAAATAAAGCGGCTCTTCTTCGCCCTTCAGCTCCATTATTAAATTCTTCTCGAAAACTTAAATACTGTATCTTTTTATTGTTGAGATCATTAAAAAAAGACTGACTATATTGTATAAAACTCTTTTTCTCTTTTTTTAAGCATTCATATAAATTGATTAAATCAGGATTAATATCACCCACCAAAAAACGTTCAAATGGTAAATTTAAAAAGACAGAGCCCGCACCAACAAATGGTTCAATCAACTTACGCCCTTGTAACAAAGGTTGCAAGCGATCAAGGAGGCGGTATTTCCCACCAGCCCATTTTAAAAAAGGTCTCGATCTTTCAGAAGTCATAGTTGATGAGGGTTATCTTTTAGGAAAGGTAATACGTTATAAATCTATTTTACGTAACAGTCGAACTATTGGAAAGGCTTTATCTTGAATTTGTTATTTTGAAGTTGATAATCTTTTTGATCAAAGCGATCCTGTAAAACAAAGTATTTAGGCTATTAAACTGAGCTTGTTAAGCTCTGATTGATTCTCTAGTGCTCCAGAATTCACAATTTTTTGCTCTAAAGCGCGTGATTCACGTAATGCCCTAACAGGATTCACGACATCTTCCTGTTCACTTTTCTCCGTTTGCTTTTCACTTAATTGTTTTGATGCTTCTAGATTTTCAAACCTTAATTCAACTTGCGCTTCACTAGCACCTGCAGAGGCAATTGCCGCGACTTTACGATCTTGAGAAGATGGTTGCGCGGGCGCTAATGCCGCCCTTTGGACCTGTTGCAGTTTCTGTATGGTGGCAGACGGGTCATTGGCTACCTTAGAGGTATCTATAGATACATCGCCGGATGTTGCATAACGTTTACCGTCTGGACCACTGGTATAATTTAAATTGGGACTTCCCGCTAAAGAGCCTCCAACAGATGCGTGTGCGGTTTCGTGAGCTCTCACTTCATTGTCTCTAGCTTGTAATTTAGCAACTTCCTTTTGCTCAGATAGATCTAACTCTAATTCTGAGCGGCTATTTCCATTTTTATTAACGCTTTCTGGTTTACTACCATCATTTTGACCGTCTTCAGACTCTTTCTCATTTTGTTGCTTCTGTTCATTTGCCTCTTTCATTGTTTTATCTTGAATCAATGAGTCTAATAACGTTGGTTTATTTTGCTCCGAAAAGTCAGTGGCGTGTTTCGAATTTGACCCTTGATTAGCAGGATTTGTCTCAGGAATTTGTGGTTTTATTGAAGCTTCTTTCTCTAAAGACTCTACCGCCATGTTAGCGGTACTCACTGGAAGATTGATTGGCGTATGGGAAATAAACATTAGGCGCGGATATCGAGTAAAGAGCCTATTAGATCTGAAGCAGTTTGTATTACCTTGACATTTGCTTTAGCGTCTAATTCTGCCACTTTGAGATCAACTAAAGAAGTTGTTAAATCTTTTTGGTTGATTAAGATGCTATCACCAGAAACATTTGAAGAACTAGATGAATCTCTGACAGATTGAGATGCGATCTCTTGAGCCGCGACAACCACTCTTGATTGAGCATCTTGAAAGCCTTTAAGCCCTATATTTAGTGCACTATTGTTTACATAGTCAACTTGCATCATTCACTCCTATAGCAATCAATCAGAGCTAATCCTATAAAATACATCAGAATTAGGCTCAACTTGCATTTAGATACTAGTTTTATCGGCAAATATCTAAAAAACTTTAATTAATGCTTATCTGGGGTTATATTCATGTAACTTTGTATTAATACTATGGTTTAATTAGTGAAATCAAATCAATAATTTAGAGAAAACATGTACAATTTATTAAAAACAAAATCCATCAAACTATCAATATTTACATTTATCTTTACCCTTTGCTCTTTTTCTAGCTTAGCAGCGTTACCTTCCGTAGATACAGGGCCAAAACTAGGCAGTAAGCTTCCAGCTCTAACAGTTTTGGATCAGTTCGGAGACAAACAACAGTTAAAAAATATCATTGGTTCAAAAGGTGCAATCATTGTTCTTTTTAGATCGGCTGATTGGTGTCCGTTTTGTAAGAGGCACTTGATTGAATTACAGTCTGAAGTTAAGCATTTTAAAAATAAAGGCTACGGAGTGATGGGAATTTCTTATGACTCACCAAACACACTGAGAAAATTTAGTCACAAAAAGAAGTTAAGTTACACACTGCTTTCCGATCAAAATGTAGAAACGTTTAAAGCTTTAAATGTAGTCAATACAGAAAATGAACCCGATGATCGTCACTATGGCATTCCATTTCCTGGTGTGATTGTAGTTGATAATATGGGTAAAGTTGTTTACAAATATTTTTTTGAAGGTTATAAAAAACGCGTTAAATTCAAAAAACTATTAAAAGATTTACACTCGCTTTAATATTGCGTGATTCAATCTAATACTTATAAACTAATATCGTTAATGTGTTGTTGAATCATAAAGGTTTATCTGCTGGATGGTTTTAATGCTCTATTATTATCGGACAATCAAAAATAGACACTTGAAAACGGTTTGTTTGGCATCATATTATTGATATGAACAAGTTAACACTAATTTTGTTGTGAAACTGTCAGTTGGTCGAGGGTGTAATCCTAACTGTGTAAATACCCTTTAAATATGAGGAGCTATCTGCTCCTCAAATTCGATTATAAAACGATTCAATGCTGGTTTCCAATCCCTAATCGGCATCGTCCATTTTTTAGATGCTGATCGAATGGCCAAATACACCACTTTAAAGGCTGCATTATCACTCGGAAATACCTTTCTTGTTTTGACTGATTTTCTAATAACGCTATTTAATGATTCAATGGCATTTGTCGTATAAATGACTTTACGAATATCTTCAGGGTAATTAAAAATAGTATTTAAATTCTCCCAGTTCGTACGCCAAGAACGGCTGATTTGAGGGTACTTCTCATCCCATTGTTCAGAAAAATTATCGAGTTCTAATTTAGCCTCGCCTTCAGTCGCAGATTGATAGATTGATAGATTGCTTTTAAATCACGAGTGACTTCTTTGTAATCTTTCCAGGGAACAAACTTCAATGAATTACGAACCATATGAACAATACAAAGTTGAATTTGAGCATCCGTGAATGTCGCTGTAATGGCTTCAGGGAAACCCTTTAAGCCATCAACACAAGCTATCAACATATGTTTCATCCCTCTGTTTTGAAGGTCTGTCAGTACTGAAAGCCAAAATTTAGAGCCTTCATTTTCAGAAATCCACATGCCTAATAATTCCTTGTGTCCTTCTAAATTTACGCCAAGAGCGAGGTAAATTGATTTATTAATCACCCGTTTATCTTGACGGATTTTTAAGACAATACAGTCGAGATATACAATCGGATAAACAGCGTCTAATGGTCTACTTTGCCATTCAACCACTTGCTCTAAAACTGAATTGGTCACTTGTGATACAAGCCCAGCCGATATTTCTGCTCCATACATTTCTTGGAATGTTTCAGTGATATCACGAGTGCTCATTCCTTTGGCATAGAGCGTTAATATTTGCTCATCCATACCGGTAATGCGAGTTTGACGTTTTTTAACTAATTGAGGTGTAAATGTACCATCACGATCTCGAGGGGTTTGAAGCTCAATTTCACCATGATCGCCTTTTAGGATTTTAGTTGAATAACCATTGCGATTATTATCACTTCTAGGCTCGGCAGGTTGGTTTTTATCGTAACCAAGATGGAAATTCATCTCTGATTTTAAAGCGGCCTCAACCGTCATTTTGGTGAGCATGGCGTTTAATTGACTGAGGTCATCAGGTGTTTTTAGATCTTTAGCCAATTCATTGGCAAGCGCTTGCATTTTTTCTTTGTTCATTAAAATACTCATTATTTAATCCTTTTTTAGATTATACACAATGAGTATTTACACACTTATTTTTACACCCTCGGGCTTTTCGTTAGACTGGCCTTTTTTATTAAAGTATTGTTAGGGTCAACAATGACTCAACCTTGATTCATCAATCTAAATTGTGTAATCAACCACCTCATACCCTAGAGCTTCAAGTTGGGGTTTCAATGTTTTAGCATCACCCACTACAACCATCAACATCTCATCAATATTAAGATGTTTTTTAGCCAACGCATTAACTTCCTTTGCGGTAATTTTATTAACAATTTCAACGCGATCCGCTACAAACTTAGCGGTTAAGTTATGTTCTAAAATCTGCGCAAGGAAACCTAACTTCGCTCTTGGGGTTTCATACTTGAGAGCATCACGTTGATTGATTGCATTTTTCATAAAAGTTAATTCACTTTCAGTAATGCCTTTTTCGTAATAACCTTTTATTTCATTAACAAATTCAACAATCGACTTGTCAGTGACATCTGCTCTTACTTCTGCAGATGCTGTGTAACCGCCAGATAACCGATTACCCCAGAAATATGTTCTTGCACCATAGGTATAACCTTTATCTTCGCGTAGGTTTAAATTTATTCGACTGTTGAATGCCCCACCTAAAGGAAAATTCATTAAATAAGAACGGTAGTATTCACCAGTGATATCTTCTTTGATACCACGCTTACCTATGCGAATAGCTGATTGAGCCGCATTGTCTTTATTAACCAAATAGATAACGCCTTTTTTAGCAACTGAATCAACAACAACTAAATCTAAAGTTGGCCCTTTGCCTTTCCATTCACTAAAACGAGACAAGGTTGTTGTGAGTTCTTTTTCAGTTCTATCTGATACAACAATGAGTTGTGTTCCTTGTGGTTTAATTTGGGCATTGTAAAAAGATTTCACGTCATCCAAAGTTATATTAGACACTGATTCTTCGGTTCCACCAGCGGGCATAGCCGCAATATTTTTACCGTTCATCAATTGACGATATGCAGTACTTGCTAAATAGCCAGCGTTCTTTTTATTGTTTGCTATCCCTTGGATACTACTCTTTTGATTTCTATCGAAATCTTCCTTTAAGAAAGCAGGACTAAAAAGTTTTTCTTTCACTAAATCCATAGTTGCATCAATGTTTTTTGTTAATGAATTAACATTGACGTTAACAAAAAAGTTATTTGAATTAACTGAAACACTACTACCTAAAAGTTGTAAAGCCTTACTCATATCTTCCCCACTTCGTTTAGTGGTTGCTTCATTTAACATGGCAGAAACAAGCGAGGACGTTCCGGCTTTTTCTGTATTTTCATAATAATGACCCGCTGGAATTTTGATCAAAATTGAAGTGGTTGGTGTTTCATCACTTTGTGTACCTAAAATCCCAATTCCATTTTCTAATTCTTGTTGCCACATTTGAGGAACAGAAACAGCTGAGTTAGTACCTGCAATAGGCATCTTACTTCTATCAAATGAATCTTTAGCCTTTCGTAAAGCTAAGTCATCGACAGACAAAGATGACTCTTCTACAAGTTGTCGAATAGAAGGCTTAAAGTTGTCTGCGCTAGCGATTGTTTCTGGCTTTCCATTAGGAACAACACTCATTATGACTGAATGTTTACCCTTGATATATTGTTTGAAAACTCGATCAACATCTTCTTTTGTCACACTGGCATAGCGTGCAATATCTTGTTCAATATAATTGGGGTTACCTGTAAATGTTTGATTAGAAGCTAATTGGCTCACCTTTCCCGCAACACTTTGCAAGCCAAATATAAATCCAGCCTCCATTTGTGCTTTAGCTTTAGTTAAATCATCCGGTTCAACACCTCGACTTTCAAACTCTACCAATGAGTCACGCATTACCTTTTCTAAGTCTGCCAAGGTTTTACCAGATGCCGGATGTGGTAAGGCAAACATATTAAACGTACACGCTAGCTCAGCGCATGGATGACTAACGGATGCTTGAACTGCAAACTGATTTTTCACCATGTTTTTATAAAACAATGATGTTTTTCCACCACCTAATATTTGAGCGAGAAGATCCAAAGGTGCTTCATCAGCGTGTCGAACGCTAACCGTCGGAAATGCCATATAAACTAAAGGTAAATGAACATTATCTTCCATTGAAATATAACGATCGGACTCTAAAGCAAAAACAGGCTTCTCTGGCATTTTTGTTTCTGGCCCTCTAGGAATTGAACCAAAATACTTTACTGTAAGTTCTAAGGTTGACTTAACATCGATATCGCCACCAATAGTAATAGTTGCATTGTTTGGCCCATACCATTTCAGGAAAAAACTCTTTAAATCATTAACGTTCGCTCGGTTTAAGTCTTCCATAAAACCTATCACTGGCCAAGAGTATGGATGCCCCTCTGGATATAGCGCCGCAGAAACTCGCTCGTTAAGTCTTCCATAAGGACGATTATCAACTCGTTGTCCTCTTTCATTTTTTACCGTTTCTCGCTGCACTTCAAACTTCTCTTGAGTCACTGCGTCAACTAAAAAACCCATGCGGTCGGCTTCTAACCAAAGCATTTTTTCTAATTGATTGGCTGGAACCGTTTCAAAATAATTAGTTCTATCAGAATTAGTGGTTCCATTCATAGTACCGCCAGCTTCTGTGACCAATTTAAAGTGTTGTTCATCTGCTACATTTTCTGATCCTTGAAACATCATATGTTCAAAAAAGTGAGCAAAACCGGATTTACCAACTTCTTCTCTTCCTGAGCCTACGTGGTAAGTTACATCAACATGAACCAAAGGATCAGAGTGATCTTCATGCAAAATAACCGTTAAACCATTATCCATTTGATATTTTTGGTATGGTATAACGGTTTTACCCGCTTGCCCTTTTACCTCCTCTAAAAGTTCAACGCCTACAACATTGACTGGAGCCTCATCTTTAGATTTTGACTGATTTGAATCAGGCTGAGAGCAACTCGATAGTAGAGTTAGCAATATTGATAAAATTAGACCTTTCATTTTTCTCCTTAATATTAATTTATCTTGTATTATTATACTTAATTTCATTAACTACATTTTGATTAATTTTATTCCATTATTTTCGAAACTTATCATTTTCTTTTTGTATAGGTTTCCTAATGTTGATTTAAATATTTTTTTACTCACTGCAAAATGCTTATAAATCACTTCTGGCGATGATTTATCGCTAATGTCATAAAACCCATCATTCTCTTTAAGTAGTTTAATCACTTTAGAATGAAGCGACTCCCCACTTCCATCGGCAACAATTTCTGTTAATGAAATATCGAGTCGTCCATCAGGTCTAACTGTTTTAATATAGGCTTTGATTTTTTTTCCGTAATTGGGTACTTGTAAAACATCATTTTTATGCAATACACCCCAAAATTTTGAATTGATAATCATTTTAAAACCAAGATCTGTTTTATCTCCAACAAGCGCTTCGACTAATTGACCTCGTTTCATATTTCTTGATTCCGGTTTAACAAAACGATTCAGTTTAGAACTGGCGGCAATTCTTCCTGTATTGTCCTGATAAACCGCTACAATATGCCGCTCACCTGTTTCCATCTTTTTGGCTTGTTGACCAAATGGCGCAAACAAGTCTTTCGGTAATCCCCAGTCTAAAAAGGCACCAACATTGTTGACAGAAACAACTTCCAAACAAGCAATGCTTCCTAATGCTGCTCTTGGCCTTTTAGTGGTAGCAACTGCTTCATTATCTGAATTACGATAAACAAAAACTTCTATTTTATCGCCTGCTTCACAAAACTCAGGTGTTTGCCCTTTAGGTAAAAATAGTTCACTGTTAGAATCGCCTGCCAAGAAGGTTCCTCTGCCGGTTTTTCTAACAATTTTTAAAAAATTAAATTGACCAAACGTGACCATAATTACACTCTCAAAAGGATAGGCAGAATAGGAATCATTCTATTAATGGTGTTATATTAACATAGGTTGAGGCTTCTTTGATTCGGTTCTTTTGGTCTAAATCACCCGCTTCAGTCAAATAAGGAATAATCCCTAAAAGAGGCGCATTTATGCGTTTACATAACGTCTGGATATTTTCATCTAAAACCATCATCTCTTTGTTTATACAGTTAGCGACCCAACCAGCGAGTTTTACCCCCCTAGATTCAATATTCTTTATTGTCAACAAAGCATGATTAATACAACCTAGCTTCATACCAACAACCAAAATAACCTCTAACGATTCTGCAACCACAAAATCGGCCAATGTTTCTGTTTCATTCAATGGAACTAGCCAACCACCAGCACCTTCAACTAGCAAATAATCTTGATCAAATTGAGAAGTATTACTTTGCTCTTGTAAATATTTGACGGATAGTTGAGTTTGTTCTTCAGTGGCAGCAATATGCGGTGCAATTGCAGAGCGCAAAGTGATTGGATTGATCATTTGGTAGGATACATTATCATCTAAAGATTGGATGATTTCGAGGGCATCAGAGTTCTTCAGTTGCCCATCAATTAACTCACAACCTGCAGCGATTGGTTTAATCGCCATAACCGATTGATTTTCTTTTTTAAAAGCATGGATCAAACTGCAGATTACTAATGTCTTTCCTACATCTGTGTCGGTTCCAGTAACAAAGTATTTTTTTAGCATGATTTTTTCCAAAAATAACGGTTAGCTTTTGCATTTGCCCGAGTGGCTTATAGCGGTATCGTGGAACAATGGAGTATTGATAAGCAAAAAAGCTGTCTGAGCGTTAGCGAGTTCTTTTTTACCAATACTCCTCTATCAACGACTAACCAGAGCAAGGTCTTTTAACAACTATCAGCATGATAAAAAGTAGCTATATTCAGCGGAAAGAACTTTTGCCTTCTTTTATTTCTCTATAAAAGAAGGTCGCAGGAAAGCGAAGCGCTGCGAAATAAAAGCTCAACAACAAATTAATATATTAAAGGTTTAAATCAACCTTATAAGTATGATATCCACCGGAAAAATCCTCCATTTTTTTCCAAGCATGTCCATAAATCACTTCATAAGTCGCTGGTAACTGTCCATCATCCCAGCGGAATTTTTCGTATTCATTTTTTAGTTGATTAAATTTAGCTTTACCCATTAAACCTTTCGGTCTTTCGCTATTTAAATTATTAGCACCTATGGCTTTGAGATCTTTCATTAACCCAACCATTGTTTGATAGGTCATGGTAATGATGTCTCTATCCATGACTGTATTTTCAAAGTTGGAAGCAAACACTTGATCGCCTACTTGTTGCATATCAAAAAAACGATTCACATGAATTTTTTTATCCACGTTGGCCCAACTTTGTTTTAATTCGCTTAGCGTATCTTCGCCCATACTTGAAAAAATGATAATGCCACCAGGCTTTAATACTCTATTCAATTCTAGAAACGCAACCTTCGGCTCCATGATCCATTGTACGGCTAAATTTGAAAACACCAGATCAAAGTAATTATTGGCAAAAGGAAGTTTATTGATATCCGCACATTGATATTCAATTTTATTAAATCCCATTTTTCTGAACAAGCCATCACTTTGTTTCGCTTGCTCAATCATTCCAGGAGCTATATCTATTCCGGTTATATTTGCTTTTTTATATTTCTTTTTAAGTGCTCTTGAACAAAATCCTGTTCCACAACCTGCATCCAAAACATAAGTTGGTTTTATGTTCATTAAATCAAGCCGCTCTAATAATCGACTTGCTACCTCCTGTTGCAAAAACGCTGACGCTTCGTAGTTTTTTGCGGCTTTACTAAAGGATTTTTTTACTGATTTTGATTTGATTTCATTCATACAAATTAACTTATTAAAAAATTATTAATACATTTTAAAAATGCCGAACCCTGAGATAAAAATGGCGAATGCCCCGATTTTAAAAATAACTCTTTTTGACTATTTGGTGCCAACCTATCAATTAGTTCAATTGATTTTACTGGAACTAAGGTATCCAGCTTTCCATAGATTCTAAGCAAAGGCATTTTAAGGGAATTTAAGACCCTACTCAAATCAGTATTTTTTAAAATATTCAAACCACCTGTCAACGCTTTTTCTGCAGGACTTCCATGCAAAAAAACCGTTTCTTTTAATCGCTGAATATCTTCTTTTTGTGTCTCACTGCCCATTGTTTGAATACTTAAAAATTTAATCAGTGTTCCTCGGAAGTCTTCAGATAAATACTGGATAAATGTTTCCAAAACGGCTTTATTCATTCCATGTGGATTATCTTTAGTTGCTAAAAAGCAAGGACTAGAAGCTACCGTAATCAGTTTTTCTATTTTTTCAGGATATCTATCAGCAATGGCCGTAGCCACCAAACCGCCCATAGACCACCCCATAATATGATATTTATCAGGTAAAATACTCACAACAGATTCAACTAAATAATCCAAGTCATATGAGCAATTGACCACTGGACTGCGCCCAAATCCGGGTAAGTCTATATTATAAATATGGTAGTCAGCCTCAAGTTCTGGAACTAGGTTCTCCCATATTCCACCATGTAATCCCCAACCATGTATAAGAACAAGGTTAGGTTTCAAGATCCCTTGTAAATCAATCTCTTCAGAGAAACCTTGGTTACATTGATTAACTTGACAAAATGGTTGAATGATTTTCATTTATTTGCTTCTGTACTCTTGCTCTATTTAGAGATTTCTAACTAATTGTGCGATATCACTAAAGCTATGTGATGCGCTTAAAGTGATCCTTAATCTTGGCGTGGAGGAAGTAGGTGGGCGTATGGAACCAACCAATATCCTTTGTTTCTTCAATTCTGTATTTTTTCGTTGTAAACTTTGTAAATCAAATAATTCTATTTTTTGAATAGGGCTATCAATACGCGCGTGTTTAACTTTCATTTTCTCACATTGTGTTTGAAAATATCGAATATTTTCCGATAATTTGCTTCTTAAATTATCGCCTGCCTTTAATTTGTTTAAATTCGCCAAATTAGCTTGAGCAATCATTGCAGGCATGGCGGTAGTGTAAATATAAGATCTTGCAAACTGCATTAAATAATTGGTCAATGTTTTAGAGCCACTGACAAATGCACCATAACCACCAAGCGCTTTTCCTAAAGTAGACATTAAAACGGGGCAATCTTTTTGGCTAAGCTTAAAATATTCACAAGCTCCCCGCCCAAACTTACCTAAAACACCAAATCCATGTGCATCATCAACGATTAAGTTGGCATTATATTTTTTACATAAAGATGCAATTTCATCAAGTGGCGCTAAATCACCATCCATACTAAAGACGCTATCGGTTACAACCCATTTATTAGCTGACTGAGACTTTAAATGCCTTTCTAAACGACGCATTAATGCTTCAAGGTCACAGTGAGGGTAACGAACGAGTTCAGCCTTAGAGTGTTTTGCACCATCAATTATGGAAGCATGATTTAACTTATCGGCAATAATTAAGTCGCCTTTTTGAGCGAGGCTTTGCAATATTCCGATGTTTGCCATGTACCCTGAAGAAAAAGTTAAAACACTATCCCTCTCAACAAATTCTGCTAATTTATTTTCAAGTTGAGAGTGGTAGTCATGATGGCCAGAGATTAAATGAGAACCCCCACTACCAAAACCGACTTGGTCTAATTTGGATAAGTTAGGTGCAAATGTTGCTAGTCCCAAGTAGTCATTTGAGGAAAAATTAAGGTAACTATTTCCATCAATATCAATCGTTCGACCTTGCTTTGAAGATAAGGTTAAACGTTGACGAACTAATCCCGCTTCTCTTTGTGTTTCTAACCTTGAGTTTATTAATTTTTCAAATTCAAACATCAGCCGATAACAAACTACAATGCTGCATTTTTATAAAGAACATTTTTAGGAGTTAATAATTGCGAGTTAGGTATTTCTTCGACGCTACTATGATGACGTTCTGGAGTGATCCCTAACACCTTAAATAATAACTTATCTTGATCAGTTTCTGGATTATCGGTTGTTAGCAATTTATCACCATAGAATATTGAATTAGCACCGGCGAAAAAACACATCGCCTGCATTTCATCAGACATATTTTCTCGCCCCGCTGATAACCTAACATAAGATTTTGGCATCATAATTCTAGCGACTGCGATCATGCGAATAAATTCAAAGCTGGTGATCGCTTTTGCGTTCTCTAAAGGGGTACCTTTTACTGCAATGAGCTGATTGATCGGAACACTCTGTGGATGTTCAGGTAAATTTGCTAAAGATTGTAATAGACCGAAGCGGTCATTTTCGGTTTCGCCCATTCCTAAAATACCACCGGAGCAAACATTAATTCCAGCTTCTCGAACCATTTCAAGTGTTTGCAAACGGTCATCAAAGGTCCTAGTGGTAATTATTTGCTCGTAATACTCTCTAGAAGTGTCTAAGTTATGATTATAATAATCTAAACCGACCGTTTTAAGTTCTTGAGTCTGCTCTTTACTCAATTGTCCGAGTGTTACGCAAGTTTCGAGTTTTAAATCCTTTACTGCTTCTACCATCTTTAAAACAACAGGAAAGTCTTTACCGCTAGGTGTCTTCCAAGCAGCACCCATACAAAAACGTGTGGCTCCACTTTCTTTTGCCGCTGTGGCCGCTTTAATAACTTCATCCAATGCAACTAATTGCTCTTTAGAAAGCCCCGTATTATAGTGACCACTCTGAGGACAGTAAGCGCAGTCTTCTGGACATGCGCCTGTTTTAATACTCATTAATGTTGAAGTTTGTACTTCATTTGGATTAAAATTTTCACGATGAAGGCTATGAGCTTTAAACAATAGGTCATTTAAGGGCATATGAAAAAGTTTTGAAATTTGCTTTATTTCCCAATCATTTCTAATTAAATTATAAGATTGGTGCTTGGCTTTAAGGTTGGTCATCGTAAGCTCAACAGTAGATAAATGATTACTTTAGAATATCGCCAAAGTTTAAATTGAAACACTCTGTTGTCAAGCATTATGGTTTGCAAAGATAACGATTGTATGAAAAACACACAACTCATTTATCAAAAGGGTGTTTATAAAATCATTCGATTATTAGAAATTAAATTTGAGTCAAATTAGTATGATGAACTTTCTCGGATTAAGCAGTGATTGTCTACTTTGTGGCTGTAGCGTTGCTTTTAATCATAGGGTATCTATCTTGAGCCCATATGGTCAAAAACAAAAGAATAATACTGACTCTTCTAATTATAAAATATGCGCTCCGTGTCACGCACACCTGCCACTATCAAAACAAACTTGCTTAGTTTGTGGATTACCGTCGACTAATAGCATGATTCCTTGTGGCCAATGTCTAAAAATAAGCCCTCCTTATGATAGAAGTATTAGTGCATTTCATTACCAGTCGCCTATTAGTGACTTCATCACCCAGTTTAAATATTCCGCTAAGTTAGAATTATTGCCCATCATGGTAGATTATTTGATACTCGCAATTGAAAAGTCTTTAAACCTAGAATCCTCTGCTAAAATAAGGAAACCTGATTTGCTAATTCCGGTTCCCTTATTTTACAAAAAAAGAAATAAAAGAGGTTTTAATCAATCACGCCTGATCGCTAAAGCCCTTTCTAATTATTTTAATATCCCGATTTCTGGTAGTGAAATAATTCGAACTAAACAAACACAAACTCAGGCATCACTAGATGCAATCCAAAGAAAAAGAAATTTAAAGAATGCTTTTGAAATAACACAAAACTTACCTGAACGAATAGTCATCATTGACGATATAGTCACTACAGGCGCAACTGTTTCTGAACTAGCATCGGTTGCCTTAAAGCGTGGTGCGAAACACATTGAAATTTGGAGTCTCGCTAGAGCTTTTTCTATTTGATCTTGGATATCTGGTTTCTGGTTTCTGGTGCAGGTACCTGAACCTAGATACCTGCACCAGAAACCAGATCCTAAAAATAGATTTACAGTTTTGCTCTTAAAAGTTTTTCCAATCGCACTTGATCCGCAGCAAAAGCCCTAATACCTTCAGATGTTTTTTCAGTAGCCATCGCATCTTCGTTCATCTGCCACCTAAAATTTTCTTCCGTTAATTTGCCTTCCGTTACCTTAAAAGTATTAGGAACAACCAGTTGGCGCACAATCAGTTCTGTGGACTCAGTTAATTCCTGCATTAAGTTAGGGCTTATGGTTAATCGATCACAACCCGCTAGCGCTAAAATTTCCCCTTTATTTCTAAAGCTAGCACCCATGACTATAGTTTGAAATTGATGAGCTTTATAATAATCATAAATTGCAGTAACAGAGACTACGCCTGGATCTTCATGTGCCGCATACTCCAATTTCCCAGTCGATTTTTTATACCAATCTAATATTCGGCCCACAAAAGGTGAAATTAAAAAGATACCTGCTTCCGCGCATGCTCTCGCCTGAGCAAAGCTAAATAAAAGTGTTAA
>JBLIBL010000038.1:0-28862 GCA_047633355.1 Polaribacter sp. | reverse complement strand
CTCCAATTTTAATACAAAAAAAAATGACCCTAATTTGGTTGAATGGTCAACCGATCCAGGGTTAATTGCTATGAAGGAAGAGCTTGGGTTAATGCGTTCTATGATGAAAGAGCAATTAGATGGGATTGGCTGGGAACGTTTAACGGAGCGTGATCCGGTGACTGCTATGTTAAATCGGCGTTTATCATCTTTAGGCGTGAACCAGAGAATAATTGATCAGCTTATACCAAAAATAAACTCTCAATTAGACCCTGAATGTTGTTGGCAAAATTTGTTAGCTCTTTTCGCAAAATCTATCCCGACTGATATGACTAATGTTATATCTAACGGAGGTATTTTGGCTTTTATGGGCGGATCTGGAACGGGTAAAACAACCACCATTGCTAAATTGGCGGCAAGATACGTTATTAAACATGGTCAAGAGTCCGTGGCTTTAATTACTACAGATAATTATCGTTCAGCTGGTCGTCAACAATTACAGGGTTACGCTAAAATTCTTAATTTGCCAGTCGCACAAGTATCCCCGAAACATACGTTAAATAATTTAATTGAAAAGTTCGCCGATAAAAAGTTGATCTTAATTGATACACCAGGAATGAATAGGAATGATAGCGATATTGCAGAGCAACTTGATTGTTTAAAATGTGTGTCAGGTGCCTCCGAATCAAATGGATCTGTTAATACTCAATCTGGGATAATAGGCCGACCAATCAAAAAACTATTATTATTACCAGCGACTTATCAACAATCTGTTTTGCAACAATCTTTGAATTTATTTAAATCTTGTTCACCGGATAGTTGCATTATTACTAATTTAGATGAGGCGACTAGCTTAGGTGAGGTGTTGAGTTTATTAGTAGAAAACAATTTACCAGTGGCCTACACCACGGACGGGCAAAAGGTTCCAGAAAATATTCGAGTCGCTAGAAATCATCATCTAGTGAGTAAAGCAGTTTGGCTTGGCAATAAATACAAATCGCAAGATACTCTGATTGTGCCAGCAGAAAAACAGACAATGCAGGTTGCGGGATAACCGCTCAAATTTAAGCATATTATTCATTAACAAAGCACGGTGATAAGGTAAATACTGGTCTATGCTTTAGTAAGTGTGTAAAAATAAGAATAAATAACCACGGGAGAAGGTTTCTTTGAGTCAAATTATAGAATTATCATCAATGAATCGAGATAAGCGATCACCTATGCAAGAGTCTATATCGTCTTCAAGCCAGTCTTTAAGAAAGTCATTAAAACCGATTAAAGTCATTGCCGTTACTGGTGGTAAAGGTGGTGTTGGTAAAAGCAATATTTCAGTCAATTTAGCGATTGCCTTGTGTAAACTGGGTAAGAAAGTGATGCTTTTGGATGCTGATTTAGGTTTGGCCAATGTTGATATTATGTTGGGATTACATAGTAAGAAAAATTTAGCTGATGTATTGAGCGGCGATTGTGAGCTAAAAGATATTATTTTAGAAGGACCCAGTGGATTACAGATTATCCCAGCGTCATCTGGAAACAAAAGCATGTCAGAGCTTTCTGTTATGGAGCATGCGGGTATTATTCAGGCGTTCAGTGAGATTGGTCAAGATATTGATATTTTGATTATCGACACCGCTGCAGGCATTACTGATATGGTGATTAATTTCATTCAAGCGGCGCAGGATGTATTAGCTGTGGTTTGTGATGAACCAACCTCTATTACCGATGTTTATGCCTTAATGAAGGTTTTAAATAAGCAGCACAAATTATCTCGCTTTAATGTTCTTGCCAATATGGTTCAGACCAGTAAACAAGGTCGTGAAATGTTTGCTACGTTGAGTGCTGTTTGTGATCGGTTTTTGGATGTCACTTTGAATTATATGGGTTCAATACCCTTCGATGACCATGTACGTATGGCGGTTAAAAAACAAAAAGCGCTAATCGATTTATATCCTCGTGCGCCTAGTGCGATTGCAATTAAAAGCTTAGCAAAAAAGGTTGAGCAGTGGCCAATGCCAAACACCGCAAGCGGTAATATAGAGTTTTTTATGGAGAGGCTAGTTTCATAAAGAGGCTGTATTTCAAGTTGTTGGTTTTAAACTGAACACAGTGCAGTTATTAGAATTTTTTTTACAGAAATTAATGAGTTACTAAACTGAATATAATGAATAATAATTACGGGAAGCTGTATTAACGTGGCAGGTGCAGATACTTATAAGCAAGTACAAGGTCATCATAGTGACGACTATGCTATTCGTTATGCGCCTTTAGTTAAGCGGATTGCACATCATTTAATGGCACGTTTGCCGGCAAGTGTACAACTTGAAGATATGTTACAAGCCGGAATGCTTGGTCTTATTGAAGCGGTTGGTAAGTTTGATTCAACTAAAGGCGCAAGTTTTGAAACCTATGCGGGGATCAGAATTAGAGGATCTATGATCGATGAGATTCGGCGTGGAGATTGGGTACCAAGATCGGTGCATAAAAATGCTAGAAGTATCGCGCAAATAATTAAAGAAATTGAGCAAACTACCGGCCGAGACGCAAGAGATACCGAAGTGGCAGCTAAACTAGGTGTTAAAGTTGCCGAATATCGTCAAATGCTAATGGATGTTAGTAATGGTCATATGATGGACTTTGATGGTATGGGTGTAAGCGAAGATTTTTTTACTCAAGGGATTTCTGAGACAAGTTTAACGCCGTTAGAAAGAATACAAAAAGAAGATTTTAGAAATTCTTTAGCAAGTGCTATAGCGACTCTGCCTGAACGAGAAAAACTAGTACTTGCGCTTTATTATGATGAAGAATTAAACCTAAAAGAAATTGGTGAAGTTATGGGCGTGAGCGAGTCTCGAATTAGCCAAATTAATAGCCAAGCTATGTTGAGATTGCAATCTCGATTAAAAGATTGGAAGAAATCCTAAAACTAGACTAGATTTAGTGTAATTGGAATAACTTATATCAATAGTAGCTAACTCATCATTAATTTTAGCTTTTTTATTGAATATGTAGAAAACGATTTAATTATTAAAATTATTTTTTGATAAACCATCTTGGACGGAGTGTTACCTTGGATAAGAATATGAAAATACTAGTGGTAGATGATTTTTCTACCATGCGTCGAATCATCAAAAATCTTCTACGGGATCTTGGATTTACCAACACAGAAGAGGCGGATGACGGCAATACGGCTTTACCTAAACTGAAAGCGGGTAACTTTGACTTTTTAGTTACCGATTGGAACATGCCTGGCATGCAAGGTATTGATTTACTCAAAGCGGTTCGCGCGGACGAAAAACTAAAAAGTATGCCTGTGTTAATGGTGACTGCAGAATCCAAAAGAGAGCAAATAATTGAGGCAGCGCAAGCGGGAGTGAATGGTTATATTGTTAAACCATTCACTGCCGGTACGTTAGACGAAAAACTAAAGAAAATATTTGAAAGAATTGATGGATGAAAAGAACCAAAATAGCTCACCGTTATTTGATCAAGACGCAACTCAAAAAGGATTCAATTTAATGGCTTTATCTGAAAAAGACAATTTGGAGCAAACAATAGCTCAAACAAAGGAACTTTTAACCCACCTAGAAAAAAATGAAATAGAAGATGCTCAGGAATTAATTGATACGTTAGCATCAGGTGGTGACGAAGATCTTTTTGTAGAAATTGGAAAACTAACTAGAAACCTGCATGAAGCTCTTTCTAATTTTAGAATGGATTCACGTATAACAGACATTGCGGCATCTGAAATACCTGATGCCAAAGAAAGATTAAATTATGTAATAGAAAAAACCGAAGAAGCAGCAAATAAAACCATGGACATAGTGGAAAGTTGTACCGTGCGTTCAAAAACAATGTCGAGTGACGCCGATGGTTTATTATTAGAATGGAAAAAGCTTTATTCGCGTGAATTAGAACCCGGTGAATTTAGGTCTTTATGTAAAAAGATAGAAAAACATTTAGAAAAAAATAAGGATGATGCAGATGATCTTCATTCTGAATTAACTCAAGTGTTGATAGCGCAGGACTATCAAGATCTCACTGGACAAGTGATTCGCCAAGTCATCGAGTTGGTTCAGGACGTAGAAGAAAGTATGGTCAATATAATTAAAATGTTTGGCAGTATGGATAGTTATGAATCAGCTAAGTCGACACCCATTATAAAGAAGGGAGTGGAAGGTCCTGTCATTGATAAAGACAAGCGTGATGATGTTGTTAAAGGCCAAGACGATGTTGATGATTTATTATCGAGTCTAGGTTTCTAGGGGAGTTACTAAATGTCTTTTGAAGCTGATGAAGAAATCCTCCAAGACTTTTTAATTGAAGCGGGAGAGATTCTGGACGAAATGTCTGAGCAACTAGTTGCTCTAGAGAATGATCCAGAAAATATGGAGTTGCTAAATGGAATATTTAGAGGGTTTCATACGGTAAAAGGTGGTGCTGGTTTTTTAAACTTAACCGCTTTGGTTGATATATGTCATATAACAGAAAATATCTTTGATATTCTGAGAAATGGTGACAGGGTTGCTGACGCTGAATTGATGGATTACATTTTAAAGGCGTTAGATCTGGTTAATGAGATGTTTGACGCAGTAAGAGCTGGTGGTTCTCCCGAAGATGCTGAACCGGCATTTTTGAAAAAGCTAGGATCTTTTGCTGCGGTGAACAGTGATGAAGTTTCCATGGAAGATGATAATGAGGTTATACATAATACTGAAGAGCCTATTAGTGAAGAAGAGTTTGACGCATTATTGAGTGAAGCATCAACCCCACCAGAAGTAACTGATAATAATATAAAAAAATCAAACGCTGGCAAAGATTCAACTTTAACTGATGGAAATGCTATCACAGATGACGAGTTTGAAGCATTATTAGACGAGCTGCATGGCTCAGGTGACGTTAGTCGTAATATTTCAAATAGTAAAGCGAAAGAAAATTCAGCTAGCAAAGTTAATCCAACCTCGTCCAATGATGAAATAAGTGATGATGAGTTTGAGTCACTACTTGATGAGCTGCATGGTAAAGGTGACTCACCTACAAATACTAAAAATTATTCAAGTTCTCAAGTTGACGAAACAGCTAAGCAACCGGTATTAAGTGGTTCTAGTAGTGCGGATATGATCGATGATGACGAATTTGAATCATTGCTTGATGAATTACATGGGTCAAATAAAGGACCAACTAAAGAAAATAAAGTAGAAAAACCCGTGGTAATGGCTAAACCAATAAAAAAAATCATAGAGAAAAAACAAGTTAAGAAAACAGTGGAAAAAGTAGATGCCAAACCAAAAGCAACTGCAGAAAAATCGAAAAAGCCCGCAAAAAAATCTAACGCTATTATTACTGAAGCAACTGTTCGAGTTGATACAAAGCGCCTAGACGACATCATGAATATGGTTGGTGAATTAGTTCTAGCTAGAAATAGATTAAAAACAGTGTCTTCTCAAATGAAAGAAGAGGACAGTGATTTAGCAACGGCTGTTTCAAATCTAGATATAGTAACGGCTGACTTGCAAGGCGCTGTTATGAAAACTCGTATGCAACCGATAAAAAAGGTTTTTGGTCGTTTCCCTAGAGTCGTACGTGACTTAGCAAGAAGCTTAAAGAAAGAAATTGATCTAAAAATGGTTGGAGAGGAGACTGATCTAGACAAAAATTTAGTCGAAGCACTAGCCGATCCATTAGTCCACTTAGTTAGAAACTCTGTGGACCATGGTATAGAGATGCCTGAAGAGCGAGTCGCTACTGGAAAAAGTCGAACAGGGACTATTACCTTATCAGCAACACAAGAAGGCGACCATATCATGTTGGCCATAAAAGATGATGGTAAAGGTATAGATGCTGATATTTTACGTGGCATTGCCGTAGAAAAAGGTATGATGGATAAGGAGTCCGCTGATCGTTTAACGCCAAATGAATGTTATAACTTAATCTTTCAAGCAGGTTTCTCGACTAAAAAAGAGATATCCGATATCTCTGGTCGAGGTGTAGGCATGGACGTTGTTAAAACTAAAATCACTCAATTAAATGGGTCGATCGATATAGAGTCAGGACTAGGCGAGGGTACGACGATATTAATTAAAGTACCGCTAACCTTAGCAATATTACCTACTTTAATGATCAAGTTAGGAGAACAAGCTTTTGCTTTTCCTCTATCCTCGGTTAATGAAATATTCCATCTTGACTTGACAAAAACCAATACAGTTGACGGTCAATTAATGGTGGTTGTTCGTGAAAAAGCATTGCCGCTGTTTTTCTTAAATGAAATGTTAATTAATCAATTTAGTACGAGTTCGCGAGGGCGTGAAGGGCATGTTGTTTTAGCGCAAATAGGTACGCAAACAGTTGGTTTTGTAGTCGACTCATTAGTGGGTCAAGAGGAAGTGGTTATTAAACCTTTAGGTAAATCGTTACAAGGAACACCTGGTATTGCTGGAGCAACTATAACAAGTGACGGTAAAATTGCACTGATTTTAGATATACCAACACTTTTGAAACATTACGCTTGATTGTTTAAATTAGCTGAATTAAATAATCGTATTAGGGAAAAAAGATGGCAATAACAGTGCTCATTGTCGATGATTCGAATTTCTTCTGTAAACGAGTTGGAACAATATTAAATTCTGCCAGTGATATTAATGTTATTGGCATTGCCCACAACGGACGAGAGGCAATCGACAAAGCGAAAAGTTTACAACCCGATGTAATTACTTTAGATGTGGAAATGCCAGTAATGGATGGTGTTACCGCATTAAAAGAAATCATCAAAGTGTGCAATGCTAAAGTATTAATGTTGTCTTCTTTAACCTATGGTAACGCAAAAATCACCTTAGATGCATTAGATGCTGGCGCGACAGACTTTTTACTTAAATCTTACGAATCGTTATCCAGTAATAGTGATGGTTTAATTCGATTATTACAATCCAAAATTAGAGAATTAGGTCAAGCGAAAATATTTCGTAGCGCACCCACTTACAAAGCTCCAATTCATATAACGCCAACTAATAAATTTTCTATGAAACCTACAGTTAGAATACCTCCTTCAACAGTAAAGCCCTTAGTCAATATAAGTACAAGTGTTCCTTATAATGCACCGAAAAAAAATTACAAGATCCTTGCGATTGGAGCATCGACGGGAGGACCTGTAGCATTACAAAAATTACTAATTCCTATTCCAGCAAGCTTTCCATACCCAATCACTATTACACAACACATGCCAGCTACTTTTACAGGTGCTTTTGCAACTAGAATGAATGGATTATGTAAATTAAATGTTGTTGAAGCGGAAGATGCTATGCCACTTAAAGCCGGAACAGTTTATGTAGCGCCTGGTGGAAAGCAATTAGTATTTGAAGGTACCTCTAGTTCTGCCAGAATTAGAATTAAACTAACAACTCCTAAGCTACAATATTCGCCTTCAGTGGATATTTCATTTGGTTCCGCATCAAAAATTTTTGCAGGCAATGTTTTAGGAATAATATTAACAGGTATGGGTGCTGATGGTACTGAAGGCAGTCGGCTATTGAAGTCATGTGGCGCGAGGATATGGTCTCAAAATGAAGCATCATGTGTCGTCTATGGAATGCCAATGTCTGTGACTAAAGCAGGTATCAGTGAAAGAGAGCTAGCCATAGAAGACTTTGCCTCGGCAATTATAAAAGAGATGGGTCGATAAGTTGATGAAAAATAAAAAGCAAATAAAACATAGAGTATTGAAATGGATCGTTTAACCATTATAGGAATAGTTGTAGCGTTAGCTGCCATTTTTGGCGGACAAATGATAGAAGGTGGAAGCGCTATGGCGCTAATTAATCCATCTGCTTTTGTCATTGTTTTTGGTGGTACTGTTGGTGCTGTGATGCTACAAACTCATGGAAAAACATTTGCTAAAGCATTATCAATTTTAGGTTGGATATTTAAAACGCCGAGCTTCCCATTAAAAGAAACTATTGTGAAAATCACTTCATGGAGTCACTTAGCCCGTCGCGAAGGATTGTTAGGTTTAGAAAAAAGTATCAATCCAAAAATGGATCCTTATACATTAAAAGGACTAAATATGTTGGTTGATGGAAATGACGCGGAGGCAATTAGAAATGCCCTTTATATTGAATTAGATGTAGCAACAAAAGAATTAATGAGTGCGTCAAGAGTATTTGAATCTCTAGGCGGTTACGCGCCGACCATTGGCATTGTGGGAGCAGTATTAGGTTTAATCCAAGTGATGGGAAACCTAACTAATCCTGAAGTGTTAGGGCAGGGCATTGCGACGGCATTTGTTGCAACTATTTATGGTGTAGGTTTTGCGAATTTGTTTTTCTTGCCTATCTATCATAAATTAAGAGCTGTAATTTCTCAAAAAGCACATTATATGGAGATGGTACTTGAGGGGATTGCTTGCATTGCTGAAGGTGAGAATCCTCGTGTGATTCAATTAAAGCTGGAAGGGTTTGTTGAGAGAAAGTAAATAATGTCAGAGTCGATAAAAGACTCTTTATATTAAGGGTTAATAAGTGCGAAGAGTTAGGAATAATATTAATGAACATGAGCAAGATGTTAACCGTTGGTTAATATCTTATGCTGATTTTATTACTTTGTTATTTGCTTTTTTTGTTGTGCTTTATTCAATTTCACAAGTAGATGTTAGTAAGTATAAAGTTCTATCTCAATCTCTTGAAGGTGTTTTTCAATCCCCAAAAAGAAGCACTAAACCTATTCAATTTGGTGATCCAAGTAAAAGTTTAACACCGGTTAAAGGCGATAATTCTGAACAACCTGAATTGGCTATCAACGAAACTGAAGCGGAGGATGATTTAGATAATAAAGCAGTTATTGACTTGGAAAATTTTGCATCAAGTGAAGAGTTCAAAGACTTAGAAAATGGTCTTAAAGCGAGTTTAGGCGATTTGATTGATCAAGATTTGGCTGAAATAAAGTCTGATGCGAATTGGATAAATATCGTTTTAAAAAGTGGCTTACTTTTTCCATCAGGCAGTGACCAACTTAATGAGGGTGCGAGGCCTTTAATGGAAGAAGTTTCAAAGCACCTGAATAGGAATAGACAATTAATATTAGTTCATGGACACACCGATAATATTCCCATTGAAACAGACCGGTTTCCTTCTAATTGGGAATTGTCGAGCGCCAGAGGTGTAGCCGTTGTTAGAGCTTTACAGAGTCTTACGGTTATTCCAAACCGTTTAAGTGTAGAAGGGCATGGAGAATACCGACCCGTTGCAAGCAATGATACTGAAGCGGGCAGACAAGAAAATCGAAGAGTCGTAATCTCTATCTCTCGTAAGCAACGAATTCCTGAAAATAACTTACTCAAAGCCAACGAAAGTACTTCATCAAATGGTTCAGCTAATTCTGCAAATAAAGACCAAGAAAAACAATATGAGATAATTAAATTACCCGGTGGTGGAATTTTGATCCGAGGTAAAGATAATAACGTGGAAAATAATCCCCAATGAGGATAGTATAAATGGATAGTTCAATGAATATTTGGACCATTGCAAATCAAAAAGGTGGTGTAGGAAAAACTACCTCTGTCGCAACTCTAGCTGGAACCTTAGCATCAAAAGGTCATAGAGTGCTGATGATTGATTGTGACCCGCAGGCGTCGTTAACGGCATATTTTGGCTATGATAGTGAAGAACTAGGCACTACTTTATATCAATGGTTTTCGAGATTCCCTAAAAATAGAGAAGAGGCAATAGTACCCATTGTTAAAATAGGGAATGATGTTACTCGGGAAAAAATAGTAATTGACTTAGTCCCGGGATGCATGAGTTTAGCAACGTTGGATAAAAAGTTTAACCACAAAGAAGGCATGGGGCTAGCTATTGGAAAAACCCTAAAATACCTAGAGTCAGATTACGATTTTGTTTTATTTGATTGTGCTCCTGTTTTAGGTGTTTTGTTAATTAACGCATTATCAGCATGCCAAAATTTATTAGTTCCGGTACAAACAGAGTTTTTAGCAATTAAAGGCTTGGAGAGAATGATCCAAACCATTAATATGGTGATAAAAGCTCAACACCAGTCAATTGGTTATACAATTGTTCCAACCATGTTTGACAAAAGAACTAAAGCATCTTTGCACGCGCATGAAACTATGAAAACAAAATTTAAGGAAAATTTGTGGTCAGATGTCATTCCTGTTGATACGAAATTTAGAGACGCGTCGAGATTAAATAAAACACCGAGTAGTTTGTATCCTGATACTCATGGAGTGATTGCTTATGAAGCTTTAACTGATTTAGTGATAGAAATTTCGAGTCGAAAATGCGTTGCTTAACAAGGATGTTCTGTAGAATAAAATAAGATGGTAAACCGACGTCACATTGTAAATAACAACCAAAATGGAACGGAAGATTTCGACCACAATAGTGAACTTAGCGTTAGATTACTGGATTACATAAGTGATTTACTTATCGAGCCGGTTAAGGAAAAAAAATCGTCATTATTAAAAGAAATTGAAAAAAAGCATTCTGATTATATAGATAAAAATAAATCTTCGAAGAGTTCATACAAAAAAGATGAAAATGAGTTTGTCGAGGAGAACGTTGAAACTTTACCCAATATGCCTTTAGAAAAAATTTCGGCAAATGAATCCCGTTCAGCGAAATTTAGGCAATATTGTGAACCTGATCCGCGGCTAAAAAAAGTTTCTAAATTACTAGAAAAAATTGCAACACTTCCTTTGCAACAAAACTTAACTAAAACTAAAACTAAAACTAAAAATAAAAATAGTGATACAAGTAAAAAAATAGTTAAACCCAAGGAAAAATCATCGGTTAGAACTAAGTTAGAAAAGAAAATAGAAGCTTTAATCCAAACAACTAACGAGAATTCATTTGTTCAACGAGAAAATCAATCGCTTCGCAACTATCTCAATGAAAATTTTCAAACATTAATTTTTGAAGTAAATAATTTGCAACTCGCTGTACCGCTTATAAAATTAGGCTGTATTGTCAATATTTCAGAGCAAAAAATTACACCCTTAGTAGGCACACCAGATTGGTTCTTAGGGCTAGTACCTAACGAACGAGGTAATTTAATGGTTGTCGATACTCAAAGATTCCTAATGCCAGAAAGAGCAATCAACGATGACAGACATTACGATTATCTTATTGTGTTGGACAACTCCCAATGGGCGTTAGCCTGTCATAATGTAGGCGACGCGAAAAACATAAATGCATCAGATATTCGTTGGTCAATTAAATCATCAAAAAAACCCTGGTTTGCGGGTATGGTTGTTGAGTATATGAGCGCATTGATTGAAGTCGATTCACTAATTAACCTTTTAGCTGAGCAAGTTGTTGATTAGCGGTATTTTAGTTTAAACAACTCTAACGTTATTTTCTAGTCCAATTCTTTATTTTTACTTTCTGCCAAGATTTGTATATAAACACTAGAATTGGTGTCAACCATCGATATTATGTAAAAATTAAGTTAAATGTCCTACATAAGATTGTTAAGTGACGGGTGTTGCGATACAGTTAATTTAAATTGGTACTTAAATTTAGTTTTTAACATGAACAAAAGAATCGAGCAGTTAATTGAACGCAATAAAAAATGGGCTTCAGAATTTGAGGCGCAAAACCCTGGAATATTTGCTAAACTGGCGGATCAACAAAATCCAGAGTATTTGTGGATTGGCTGTAGTGATAGTCGAGTACCAGCCAATATGATTGTTGGTTTACTGCCTGGCGAGGTGTTTGTTCATAGAAATGTCGCTAATCTTGTACATCACTCTGATCTAAACGTGTTATCTGTAATAGAATTCGCGGTAAATGTGTTAAAAGTTAAAGATATAATTCTTTGTGGTCATTATGGTTGTGGCGGTGTTATTGCGGCTCTTGATTCTAAACAATACGGCATAGTTGATAACTGGTTACGTGTGATCAAAGACACTTATCGAACTTATTCAAAACGTTTTCATACCATTGAAAAAGAAAAAGAAAAAGTCGATTTGCTTTGTGAACTTAATGTAATAGAACAAGTAAGAAATATTTGTCATACTTCGATTGTACAAAATGCTTGGTTGGACGGACAGGAATTATCGGTTCATGGATTAATTTACGGGGTTGAAAATGGGATATTAAAAGATCTTCAAGTGACCACCAAAGGAATTCATGAAATTGAAAGGATTTATCAAATTCGATAAAAGTAGACTGGTTCTATCAACTAGACTTCTCAAAAAAACATCTTATTCCTTAATTGGATTATTAATTAAATAATTAACAGAACTCAATATTGTTTTCTTTTTGAACAAAAAATGCCATCTTGATCCGCCAGACTGACGCCATAAAAATGCGCTCCGAATAGCGCACAATAAAGCAGCTCTTACCATTCTTTGGTTTCGCTCTTTATCTAAAAACTTAGGATCACCTTTTACCTGTATACGATTGGGTAGTTTAGATATTGAATGACTATATAATGCCGAACAATCGTTAACAAATGCAGTATATAAATCTTCGTCTTGATAAATTTCACCATCATTATATGAACAAGATATTTTTTCAATGCCGTGCATTAATCTATCCATCGTTGGAACATTAGCCGTCACTTGTTTTTGAAGGGTTAGGACATTAATAGCTAAATTAATAAACTCGGGATCTTTCTTTTGCGACGAAATATCCAGTTGTTGTTTTATTATTCTAAGTCCAGTACTGACTTCAAAACTTCCCCCATAGACGGCTGCCGCAGAGTCTGCGTCAATAGTTACAATGCTAGACAGTACGCTTTTAAAGTCAGTTTCATTGGTTTGTCCTTTCCATGCAATATTTTGTACAACTCTTATGGATTGAGCTATACCTGCTAATGCGATGGCTTGATCGATTGATGATTGATTCATTTTTTTTATATTGCCATTGAATTTTAGTTTAAGTCAATTTGTTATTCATGATCGTTATTTATTATCAGTTAAATCAAAAGTAGCAATCGATTTATCAATAATACCACCTCCTAAACAAACTTCTTTGTCATAAAAAACGACTGATTGACCAGGGGTTATAGCGCGTTGTTTTTCTTTAAACTTTACTTGCCAGTTATCTTTATCTACACGTGAGACTTTACAATCGAAATCCTGCTGTCTATAACGAGACTTAGCCGTACAATTGAATTCATCTTCCACAGAGTCAGGTTGAACCCAATGAAGTTGAGACGCTACTAACCCTTGGCTCAACATTTTTGGATGATCGTGCCCTTGCCCTACAATGAGAACGTTTCTTTTTAAGTCTTTTTCAACTACATACCAAGGTTCATCACTAGCGTTTTGTAAACCGCCAATTCCAATGCCTTTACGTTGACCTAACGTATGATACATTAAACCCGAATGACGACCTATAATTTCGTCCTTATCATTTTCTATATCGCCTGGTTGAGCTGGGATATATTCTTCTAAAAAATCTTTAAATTTTCTTTCGCCAATAAAACAGATTCCAGTACTATCTTTTTTATTCGCAGTAACAAATCCTTGTTCTTCCGCAATACGCCTCACTTCAGGTTTTTCTAACTCACCAACAGGAAATAATGATTTAGCTAATTGAGACTGATCTAAAGTATAGAGGAAATAACTTTGATCCTTATTACCATCCACGCCTCTGAGAATTAATGTTTTACTCTCGGCTTTACTAACGTTAGACGGATCGTCTTTCGCATGATTAACAGGATCACGATCAACATGAACACGCTCTACACGAACATAATGACCCGTTGCGATATATTCAGCGCCTAAAACTAAGGCATAATCTAAGAAAGCTTTAAATTTAATTTCTTTATTGCACATAATATCAGGATTAGGGGTTCTGCCATCTCGATATTCTTCTAAAAAGTACTCAAAGACACGATCCCAGTATTCGGCCGAAAAATTGATCGTTTTAAATGGGATCTCTAATTTATCAGCAATTGATTTAGCATCTGCCATGTCTTTAGCGGCGGCACAATACTCATCCGTATCGTCTTCTTCCCAGTTTTTCATAAAAACACCAATGACTTTATAGCCTTGTTGTTTTAATAAATAAGCGGCTACGGAGGAATCAACTCCACCGGACATACCAACCACTACGGTCGTATTTGAATTGTTTTTTTTGTTATTCATGGTTTACTTTGTAAGCGTGTCATAGCACTCATTAGCTAGGCGATTTTCATCATTATAAAAACTGACAGTTTCTAGTGGGATGCGTTTACCATCTAGATAGTCACGAAGGCATTGTAAAACAAGGGCACTTCGTAGTTTTTTTGGAGGCATTGCCGCTATTTCTTTAAGACTAAACCATTCATTTGCCAATATATCGGGGTCTTGAGGACTAGGCACCTGATCATCAGGTACATCACCAATAAAACAAAATCGAAGGTAGGTCTTACCATTGCTAGCAGGGCTCAATAAATAAGTACCAATTAATTGAGTCGCAGTAAAATCAACTCCAGCTTCTTCTTTAACTTCTCGACTGACAGCATCTAAGAGAGATTCTCTCAGTTCAACATGCCCAGCAGGTTGGTTATAGACAATATCACCCGCACTAGAACGTTCTTTCACTAACAAGTATTGATTATTTCGTCTTATAATAGCGGCGACTGTGACGTGGATCTGATCCATGGATTTCCCTTAAATTCGATAAGCGTTTATATTAATAATAATCGCTCAATTAATTGATAAACAAACTTAATTGATGAATAAACTAAATGATAAATAAATTATGACACATTTTACCCATTTAAATGAAAAAGGCGAAGCTCAAATGGTCGATGTTGGTGAAAAAGCCACTACTTCGAGAACTGCTAACGCCTCTGCAAAGGTTTTTATGCAAAACAATACTTTAGAAATGATCATGAAAGGCGATCATAAAAAAGGGGATGTGTTAGCGGTTGCTCGAATCGCGGGTATTCAAGCGGCTAAAAAGACATCTGATTTAATTCCTTTATGCCATCCACTCATGTTGACGTCGATCAAGGTCGACTTAACGCCAGATTGGGATAATCAATGTATTAACATAAAAACATCTTGTTCTCTAGCGGGTCAAACAGGCGTAGAAATGGAGGCCCTAACGGCTGCCAGTGTCGCTGGATTAACCATTTATGATATGTGTAAAGCGGTTGATAAAGGGATGATTATTAGCGATATCCAACTAGAGAGTAAGGTGGGTGGTCAATCAGGCGAGTGGGCTCGTAAAACAGGTTTATAGAGATAAGAAAAATATGATTAATGTTAAAGTATTATTTTTTGCTAATTTTAGAGAGTTGCTAGATTGCTCAAGCATCAATGTTGAATTAAACACCGGTGCTAGCATTATCGACTTGTGTCATATTATAAAAAATAAAGGGGAAAATTGGTCCACATTGTTTACTGATATTAAATCAAACGTAAAAATAGCGGTAAATCAGGAAATTACCATAGCAGAGCATCAACTCACGCAGGGTGACGAAGTCGCATTTTTTCCGCCCGTAACCGGTGGCTGAATGGCTACAGATAAAATGAACAAGTTTAAAATTATCATCACTGAACAATCACTTGATTTGACCGAATTAAATCATCAAGTTCAATCCGGTGAAGGTGAGCATGGCGCCAGCGTTATATTTACCGGTTCAGTTCGTGTTTCAAAAGAAGAGCAGGGATTAGTCGCAATGCATTTAGAGCATTACCCAGGCATGACAGAAAAAGAGTTAGAAATCATCTTTAACAATGCAAAGTCTCGTTGGAATATTAATAAAGCTTTAGTCGTGCATAGAGTTGGACGATTATTACCTGGAGAAGCAATCGTATTTGTTGGTGTATGTTGTTTGCACAGACAAGCGGCTTTTGAGGCTACTCAATACATCATGGATTTTTTAAAAAATAGAGCAACCTTTTGGAAAAAAGAAATATATTTTAATGATGGTGAAAACCAAGAAGTATGGGTAGAAGCTAAAGATAGTGATGAGAAAGCACTTGAACGTTGGTAAGTTGCCAGAGTTTAAGTTTGTAAATTTTTATGATAACTTAACGCCTAAGTATTTATAACCGTTATAATAAATCGTTTGAGAAAACTTTATAGATTAAACTAATGAAAAAAACTAATAACCAATTTAAATAGTAATGATAAAAGGAAGGAGTATAAATTATGAATAAATTCACAATAAGCTCGCTCTTAGTTAGTAGCCTGCTGTTAGGTTGTAACCAAGACGCATCAAACTCAGCAGCAGCAAGCGATGACATAACGAAAGTTAAGTCATCTGAAAACGCTAAAGAAGCACTAAAGAGTAATATAGAATCAAACCCATTTTTTTCAGATTATGATACGCCATTTGGTATTCCGCCTTTTGATAAAATCAAAAATGAGCACTTTGCTCCAGCGTTTGATAAGGCAATAGCCGAATCAAAGCAAGAAATTTTAGATATAGCCAATAACGAAGAAGAAGCAACGTTTAAAAATACCATTATTGCACTTGAGTATGGTGGAAAATCACTCAATAAAGTGGCTAATGTTTTCTACAATTTAACGGGCGCTCATACAAACGATGATATAAAAGCTGTATCAAAAGATGTGGGTCCTAGATTAGCAGGTTTAAACGATGATCTTAATTTAAATCCAGAGCTGTTCAAGCGTGTTGAAGCTATTTACAACAAAATGGAAAGCTTAGATTTGAGAATTGACCAAAACAAATTATTGGTTGATCGATACAAGCAATTTGTACGTGGCGGTGCGGGTTTAAATGATGCCGACAAGCAAACGATGAGAGATATTAATGCAAAACTAACTAAGTTGAGTTTAGAGTTTGCAGATAATGTTTTAGCCGAGACTAACAATTTTGAATTGGTCGTTGAAAAGAAAGAAGAACTTGCTGGTCTTCCTGATTATTTAATTGAAGCGGCCGCAAACGAGGCGATTAAGAGAGATAAACCAGGTAAGTGGGTTTTTACAACACACAGACCAAGCAAAACACCTTTATTAATGTTCTCAGAAAATAGAGAGTTAAGAGAAAAAATGTGGAAGGGATACACTCATCGCGGAGATAATGGTAACGATAATGATAATAAGAAATTAGTATCAGAAATGGCAGCCTTACGCGCTCAAAAAGCACAATTATTAGGCTATAAAAGCCATGCTCATTTTGTGTTGGAAGGTAATACAGCTAAGAACCCTGAAAATGTTTATAAATTGCTAGATAAAATTTGGCCTGCCGCAATTTCACAAGCGAAAACAGAAATGGCCGATATGCAAAAAGTGGTTGATGATGCTAGTTCAAAAAATGGCGGCGGTTATAAAGTAGAAGGATGGGATTGGCGTTTTCTGTCTGAAAAAATTCGTAAAGCAAGGTACGATTTAGATGAAGAACAAACTAAACCTTATTTTTCTTTAGATGATACTTTAAAAGGTGTTTTTTATACTGTTAATAAACTTTATGGAATGACATTTAAAGAGAGAACTGATTTACCTGTTTATCATGAAGATGTCAGAGTGTTTGAAGTTTATTATAAAAATGGCGAATTAATTGGCCTTTATTTAACTGATCATTACGTGCGTGAATCAAAACGGGGTGGTGCATGGATGAATGCTTTTCGTAGCCAATATGTGACGGAAGAGGGCGACTTTATCAAGCCGATTATCGTCAATGTATTAAACTATCCAAAACCGACAGGCGACAAACCAACGCTATTAACCTTTGATCAAGCGAGTACTTTATTCCATGAATTTGGACATGCTGCACACGGGTTTTTATCAAATGGCATTTATCCATCTCAAGCAGGAACTTCTGTACCAAGAGATTTTGTAGAGTTTCCATCACAGGTTTTAGAAAATTGGATGTACGAGCCTGCTGTACTTGAAAAGTTTGCCAAGCATTACAAAACGGGCGAAGTCATTCCTCAAGAGTTAATCAAAAAAATTCAAGCCGCTGCGAAATACGGACAAGGTTTTTCTACTACTGAATATATGGCTGCTACACTGTTAGATTTGGCATGGCATACACAAACATCAACTGAGCCACAAGAAGCTGATGCGTTCGAAAAGAAAGTCCTTGGTGATATTGGCTTAATGAGACAAATAGCACCACGTTATCGTTCAACTTATTTTTCTCATATTTTTTCAGGTGGATATTCTGCGGGATACTATGGATATATTTGGTCTGAAATTTTAGCAGCTGATGCATTTAATGCGTTTAAAGAAAAAGGTATTTTTGATCAAGACACCGCAAATGCTTTTAGAAAATATATTCTTTCAAAAGGTGGCACGGATGACCCTATGAAATTATATCGTCAGTTTAGAGGTCAAGAACCTGATGCTAAGCATTTACTTAAAAGTCGAGGTTTAGTGACTGAGTAGTTGATTAAGTTCTGGGGGACATATATTAGTTAACTATTTGTAAGTTAAATAAGTTTTATACCCTCAGAATTATTTAGGTTTCAAGAACGTAAGTTAAGGTGTGTAGGTTGTGGGTGAGCATTGCGAACCTCAACATCTTACGTTGACTGAGATAGTATATTTATTGACTAATCCGACCCCCAATTATTACCTTAACCAGTTTTCTAACTTTAGAGTCGAAACTCGGATAAATTCATTGATATTATTTGTAACCAATGTAGCCTCTTCATAAACTGCATGAGCAGCAATTAGGAAATCATTGCCGCCAATAATATTTCCTTTCAATTGTAATTTAGCTCGGATTTCGCCATAAATTTTGCAGCAAGGTAATGCCAGTCTTTTACATCGCAGTATCGAAGAAAATCTCTTAAAGCATGCTCATTTTTTTCTATGCTAGCTTTTTGATATTCCGAAGCTTAGTTCTGCAAGCACAATGCTTGATATTGATACACTACCTATAGGACAGTTATTCAATATTTCTTTAATTTCAGGTGGGTGGCTTTTCATTATGTAGATGCACATATTCGTATCTAACATATAATTGATTGTATTTGGCTTCTTTTGTTTAACCACTAAAAATCAATTCTAGTTTGAAGTGTAAGGACTTCAATTACTTCGGGATAATTATTAGATAGTTTTTGGCTGTTCAGGAAATAACGATTCCAATTTTTGGGCTTAGGTTTAATGATTAAATTTGCACTTTCTTTACTAATAATGACTTTCTCAGCATCCAACTAGAAACCTTTAGGAAAACCAACTGACAGATTATTGCGGTTATAAAAAAGCTTTGCGGATTTTTCTTTAACTTGTAAATTAATCATTATTCGTATTTTGCATTTTCTGTACATATGTCAATGGCATATGTTTTTTTATTATATTTAAGTCATAAAAAAAGGAAGCTGAAGCTTCCTTTTAATGGAGATCTAAAAGCTAAAACTTACCAAATCTTAACTCTTTCTTCTGGTGCTCTATACATTCCGTCTCCGGCTTTAACTTCATAAGCCTTCATAAACTCAGGCATATTCATTAAAGTACCGTTACCACGATAAGGTGCAGGTGAATGAGGATCTGTTTGTAAACGATTGCGTAAAGCTTCTTCTCGGAATTTATAAGCCCATACTTGCGCCCATCCCATAAAGAATCTTTCTTCACCACTAAATTTATCAATAACTGGAGAAGCATTACCTTCAAGAGACAATTTATAAGCGCGATGAGCGATGGTTAAACCACCTAAATCACCAATGTTTTCGCCTAATGTTAACTCGCCATTAATATGTTCACCTGGTAAAGGTTCAAACTCTGAATATTGATCCGCTAATTTTTTTGTTCGAGTTTGAAATTCTTTAAGGTCTTTTTCAGTCCACCAGTTTCTTAAAACGCCATCGCCATCAGACTTAGCGCCTTGGTCATCAAAACCATGTCCCATTTCATGTCCAATGACTCCACCAATTCCACCATAATTGACCGCATCATCTGCTTCCATATTAAAGAAAGGCGGTTGTAGAATTGCCGCTGGAAATACGATTTCGTTCATGCTTGGGTTGTAATAAGCATTAACAGTTTGAGGCGACATAAACCATTCATCTCTATCAATAGGCTTGCCTAATTTGTTGACTTGATTTTGATGTCTAAAAATATCTGCTCGTTTATAGTTACCTGCTAAATCATTAGCGTCGATTTCAAGTGCTGAATAATCACGCCATTTATTAGGGTAGCCGATTTTTGGATTGAACTTAGCCAGTTTGTCTAAAGCTTGCAGCTTAGTTTCTTCACTCATCCATTCCAAACCTTTGATAGCGTGACCATAAGAAGTTCTTAAGTTTTCTACCATCGTAAGCATTTTAGCTTTTGCTTCGGGTTTAAAGTGTTTAGTCACGTAAATTTTACCAACCACTTCACCTAGTAAACCGTTAACCGATCCAACGGCACGTTTCCAACGTGCTTCTTGTTCCGGAGTTCCGTTTAATGTAGTTCCATAAAATGCAAAGTTTTGACTATCAATTTCATTGCTTAATAAACTAGCAGCAGAATTAACCAGTGTCCATTTAAAATAAACTTTCCAATCATTAACTGAAGTATCAGCAAATAGTTTTGAGAATTTTTCAAAATAAGTTTTTTCACGTATAACGGTTTCTTTTTCTTTTGAAATGCCTGCACGTTCTAAGTAAGCACTCCAATTAAAACCAGGTGTCAATTCAGAAAGATTAGCTGTTTCGATTTTGTTATATGTTTTATCGCGGTCGCGTCGCTGAACTTTTGTCCAATGAATATCTGCGATTGCAGTTTCTAATGTCATTATTTTTTGTGCGTTTGCTTCAGCGTCCTTAATACCAACTAGGCTGAACATTTTTCCAATGTGCTCTATGTAGTCAGCGCGTAATTTTTCAGACTTTTCACCTTGCTTAAAGTAATAATCTTTATCCGGTAAACCCAACCCAGATTGAGTGAAAAACGTAATGTATTTGGTGGGATCTTTAGAATCATTATTAACCCAGAAGCCAAATGGGGCATCACTACCGATTAATTGAGTTTCTGCAAAATAAACTGAAACGTCGTCATGATTAACCATAGCGTCTATTTTTGCAAATTCTGGCATTAACGGTGACGCACCTAATTCATTCAATTTGTCAGTATTCATATAACTTCTATACAAATCACCGACTTTTTGTGCATCTGAACCTTTTTCAACATTTTCTGTAGTTGATGTCTCTTCAATTATTATTTTTACATCACGACGCGACTTGTCTCTTAATGCAGTAAAAGAGCCATAAGTTGATTTGTCTGCAGGGATTTCTGTTTTATCAAGCCACACCCCATTAACAAAACGATAGAAGTCATCTTGTGGACGTATTTTATTGTCCATATTCTCAAGTTCTATTCCTGACTTGGCTATTGCCATTTCAGCAACTTCTACTTCTTTTTTATCTGCTTTAGTGTTTGAATTGTTATCGCTATCTTGTTGACTGCAAGCGCCTACAAAAGCTAAACAAATTGCACCTGCAATGAGTTTTTTTTTCATTTAATTTTCCTTTATAGATAGTAATTATTATCATTAATGACCGAAAAAGGTCAATATTCTGTCAGAGCCAATCAATTATATAATGGCGTAACGAATAACCACGAATAAGACCATATATTTAGGGTGAAAGGCAAGGTTCAGAGAGAAGTTTGGACATTTTATTCGTTACTAAATATGCCCGACTGGTAATAACCAACTATTATATTTATAACATTAATTATTGAGCTATTCATGACCTCCAAAGTTAAAACCTATGATTCAATCGATTCTAGTTTGTTGCTTGCACTTCCAAACCCTTCAACTGCTGACTATGAGATTAAGATTAAGATCCCCGAATTCAGTTTTTTGGTGTGGGCAATCAACCTGAGTTTGCTCAAATTTTCTTTACTTTTTATCCGGGTGATAAAATTATCGAGTTAAAAGCTTTAAAACATTATGTTTATCAACTCAGGGATATTGTTGTTTCCTATGAGAGATTGATTAATATCATTTACGATCAATTAGTGGATATATTTGAACCAGCTCGTTTAAGGAGCTTGATGAACTGTAACCCAAGGGGTGGTATCAGCTCACATTTAACAATCGATTCAGATTGGAAAAGTCGCGCTGGAGAAGAAAAATATAAAGATTGGACCGGCGTTAACAATGAATGGATGCATTTAGACTAACTGACTAAATGCGAATTGAACCAGGATCGAATCTAGACAGGGGGGAGTCGCAACAATCTGGATATAAATCAGCATTTTACGCTGATTTTGATTATCAAATGAATCTTGATGCTAAGTTTGTGCGACTCCTAGTTTGATGACGCCTGACTCTAAAATTAAATCCTACGGCATTTGTATTTGAGATCCTGAACCTTGACCAGGAACAACAATTTTAGATGCTTGTGCTCGTTGGTATTCTTGTATTTCCTTCATTGTTTGTTTCATTGACTCTTTTGCTTCATCACCAAAAACTTTAAAAGCATCCGCAAGTGATTCTGTCTTTAACTCGAAATTAAGAGGGATTGCGCCGCCAGGTGTCATAACTTGAGTCTGTCCAAAGTAGATAACTTTTCTAGTTGAATCAATTTCGCCGTTTGCTAAAACAGGCGTTAAAACTCTAACACTGCCTACTTTTTGGTCGGAATAAACATCTTCTTTAACCAATGAGCTGGTATCAATTTTAATGTCGGGTAATTGTTGCTGATCCATAATGTTCCTAAATTAATTTAGTTTGATTTGTTTGCTATTTTAGGTTAATTTCTGCTGTCGTTCTAGCGTTTGGAAAAAAATATTAACGAATCGGTTAAAAATTGGTTTCTCTACGTCATTTTATGCAGTGATGAACGATTATATACTGGGATAACAACCAATATAAACCGACGTTGGCGGCAGCATTGCGGCGATTTAAAAAACGGCGCAAAGTTTTTTAGAGGAAGAAAACCGAAAAAGTTACTGTTTGTTGAGTCTTTTGAAGATCGCTCGACTGCCAGTAAAAGAGAGTATGCAATAAAAAAATTAACGCGTGTTAATAAATTACTTTTGATTACAACTGAAATTAACTTGGTTAAAGAATTTAAGCTAAATAATAAATGAATATTGAAGATTTTAACAAACTTGTATTAAATCCAACATCTAAGAAGCTTATTATTGAATATGAGTTTCTGAAAAAGTGGACAATACATTTTGATCAAGCAAAGAAAAGGGCTGGTATGTGCCAACTTAAAGGAAAAATAATTTCTCTAAGTCGACATCATATCAGCCAAAACAGTGTAGAAATGGTGAAAGATACTCTATTACATGAATTCGCACATGCAATCGCTTTTGAACTCTACCAAGAAACTGGTCATGGCATCGTTTGGCAAAAAATTGCTCTTACAATTGGTGCAAAACCAAAAGCTACAGGACACTTTAACTTGCCTGTAGCGCCTTGGGCATTAGTACATCAATGCCCTAAGACCAATAATATCGAGTTACTTGCCTATCGTTATCGACGAAATAAAAAAATAACCCATTACTTCATGGTCGGTAGACCTGAAACAAAGGGCGAGCTTCAATATTTATCAAGAGACGAATACGACGCACGTCTTAAAATGTGTTAATGCAGCCAAAAAAAAATAGGAGACTAAACCCGACAATCCGAACAACTAAGCGGCAACCAAACTAAACGCCGTCACATTAGATGAAACCGGAATAGGACGTCTGCTTGGGTTTTGCTCATTAGAGTACTGCTTAATACCCTCTATATGCTGCATAATAGCATTTGCTTTATTTAGCACAACTTGACCCGCAACAGTTATACCCGATAGGTTTTTACCATTTCGTTCAAATATTTTAATATCAAGCTCTTCTTCTAATAATCTTAGCTGTTTGCTAACACCTGGCTGAGAAGTATACAAACTCTCAGATGCTTGAGTGATATTTAAGTCATTGTCTGCTATTGCAAGTATGAATCTAAGTTGTTGTAACTTCATGTTTCTAGCCTCTGTTTTTTTAGTTAAAGTTTAAATGTCGTTTGATTGTAGTTTTAAATAATCTAAATGCAAAAAAAAACCTCAGAGCTTTTGGCTGGGAGGTTTTTGAGGATTTTATTTGTTTTAAATATTCTTCAGGAAACCACCCGTTTACAATGTTTAATCAGTCCTTTTAAAATGGTGCGGACTTGTTTAAACATTGAAATACACCAAGTATGCACAATCATGAGCATTGAATAGCTCATAAACTGTGTTATTGTGTTAATTATCTTAGTGAAAGTGTTCATAATATTTACTGTTATACGCTCTTTAAAATTTTACATTACGTTACGGAATATTGACGTTTGGACACGTTTCTTCCTCTGTTGTTGTATTTATAGCATTTTAAATTAATTTTGGTCAAGCTTTAATTCAAATAAAAGTTATAATTTTTTGTTATATTTCATTTACAATTTTAGGTATAACTACAAATTAGTAGAAATATGAGTACTTTAACCGCTAAAATTTAGGTAATTAAAATAACGACTAAATGACTAAAACATGAATATTACAATTGTTGGTGCGACAGGCGCCGTTGGTTTGGAGCTTATCAAGCTTTTAGGACTACGAGATTTTCAAATGTCATCGCTGACATTAATGGCGTCGGAGCGTTCTGCAGGTAAATCTCTGGTAACTTCGATTGGTAAAGTTAACATTAAAGCTTTTGATACAAAACATTTTGAAGGTCAAGATATCGTATTTTTTGCGACAAGTGGTGAACACGCATTAAAATATGCGCCTAAAGCGGTTGAAGCAGGGGCGGTTGTTATTGATAATTCAAGTGCATTTAGGTTAGACCCCAACGTCCCACTTGTTGTACCTGAGGTAAACCCTCACACCATAAGAGCACATAAAGGGATTATTGCGAATCCTAATTGCTCGACAATTCAAATGGTAGTTGCTCTTTATCCTTTACACCAATATTCAAGAATAAATCGCATTGTTGTATCTACCTATCAAGCCGTTTCTGGAGCTGGACAAGATGCAATTCAAGAGTTAAATCAACAGTTAAAAGATTATATTCAAGGTAATGGTTTGCAAGTGAGTGCATTTACAAAACAAATTGCCTTTAATGTGATCCCACACATTGACGTATTTCAGGATAATGGTTATACCAAAGAGGAAATGAAGATGGTGAATGAGACTTGGAAGATTTTTGACGATCCAAGTATCAGAATTACAGCAAATTGTGTTCGTGTACCGGTTATACGTGCACATTCTGAAGCTATTAATATAGAAACTGAAAGTAAGATCACAGAATCAAAAGCTAGAGAATTACTCTCAAATGTAGACAGTATTAAAGTAGTTGATGAGCGTGTAAATGGAGGTTACCCTACGCCGATTGACGCAAGTGAAAAGATGGACACTTACGTTGGTAGAATTAGAGAAGATATTTCCTTTGATAATGGTTTGTCACTTTGGGTGGTCGCGGATCAATTGTGGAAGGGGGCTGCACTTAATGCGATTCAAATCGCTGAGTTACTAAAGAAAGAATCTTTTTAAAGAGCTTTATTTAAAAGCTAATTATAAATTATCGGCATGGAAGATCTTAAAATTTTAGTTTTATCCTAATCTTAAAAATGTATCTGTTATAAAAGTATAAAAATATGAAAGTATTAAAGTTTGGTGGCACGTCTTTAGGAAGTGCTGAAAGAATGAAAAGCGTACTAGCCATTGTTGAAAATCAATTGTTGACGTCAAATGACGGGAAAATTTTAGTTGTTTTATCTGCAGTCGCAGGTACTACGGATCAATTAGAAAATATCGCAGATCACGTTGAAAAATCTAAATGTCAACTCGCAATTAAACAAGTTCAAGAACTGAAATCATTTTATTTAGATTATACAAATAAACTTTTCAATAACATCTTAAATACAAAAAAATCCGACCTTTTTATTGGTGAGATACTGGACTCTATTACATCTAAAATAGAGTCCAAAATAAATACGAATTTAAGTAGACCTTTAAATAACTCTTTTAAACGCTCTTTTAACAGCAATGACCTGTTGACTCGAGCGGATATTTTATCCGTCGGTGAGCTAATTTCAACGCAGCTATTTCATTTTCTTTTAGAAGAGTTTAGCTGTTCAAATACACGATTAAACTCACTTGATTTTTTGAAAACAGATGAGTTAGGAGTGCCTGATTTAATAATGTTAAAAAAATCACTTTCTCAAAAGATCGAATCAAAAACAGAAATCAATATTTTTGTTGCTCAAGGGTTTATTTGTAGAAATAATCAAGGTGAAATGTCTAACTTGAAAAGAGGAGGCAGTGATTATTCAGCGTCGCTTTTTGCTGAAGCAATTGGAAGTGAAGAGTTACAGATTTGGACTGATATTGATGGTATGCACAATAACGACCCACGTTATGTGAACGGCACTAAAACCATACGGAATATATCCTTTGATGAAGCTGCCGAATTAGCTTATTTTGGTGCTAAAATATTGCATCCTAGTAGCATTAAACCCGCAAGAAAAAATAATATACCAGTAAGGTTACTTAATACTTTACAACCCGAAGCGTTAGGAACATTGATTTCTAAAATAAGTGAGAGAAAATTGGTAAAAGCTGTAGCAGCGAAAGATGGCATTACCGCTATAAAAATCCGTTCAAGTGAAATGCTTGAAGCTCAAGGTTTTTTAAGGAAAATATTCGAAGTTTTTGAAGATAATAAAACCTCAATCGATATGATTGCAACTTCAGAGGTCGCTGTTTCTGTGACCATCGATAATGTTGATTATTTATCGAGTATTATTGAAGAACTTTCATTGTTTAGCCAAGTAGATGTAGATAGTGAATTATCAATTATTTGTGTGGTTGGTGAACACCTTATTGAAAATCATGATGTGGTTTCTCAAGTGACACACTCTCTTAAAACCATACCGGTGAGAATGATTTCTTATGGAGGTAGCCCTCACAATATTTCATTGTTGGTGCCTTCAGAAAATAAAGTAAAAGCTTTAAATTTATTGCAAAAAGGATTGTTTTCGGATATTTAAATTATGTTGGCGGGTTAGCTTTTATTGATAAGGCATGTATATCTGTTTGCATCATTTCCTCTAACGTCTGATAAATTAATTGATGTCTTTTTATAGATGTTAAACCCTCAAATTTTTCACTAACAATCACAAGGCTAAAATGACCTTTACCAGATTGAGCACCAGCATGTCCTGCATGCAAATGGCTATCATCAGTTATTGAAAGAACAGTAGGGGACAAGGCTTTCTCTAATCTTTGAGTCATTAGTTCGATTCGGTCACGTCCTAGGGATGTTTCATTCGTCATTTTTTTTCTCTTTTAAGCGACTGTTTGGTTTGTTGTCAGATCCTGTATCAGAACTGTTGTCAGAGCCAAGAACAGAAGTAGTAGCAGATTCATCTTCGATGGGCTTCGAGCCAGCTTCTTCCATTGGCATGTAGGGAAATATTTTATATAAAATATAACCAAGTAATACTAAATTAAGCCCCATTAAACCAAACAGTTTGAACTTTACCCAGAAGGCCTCTGAATACTCGTATGCAATATAAATATTTAAAAAGCCGAATAAAAAATAGGCTGTTGACCACATTATATTTAGTTTTGACCATATAACTTCCGGAACCTGCACGTCTTCATCAATTGCTTTGCTAAATAACTCTTTTAACAAGATTTTTTTAAGTATAAATTGACGATAAAGAAAAACAAGAGATGTTGCCCAAACAAGAATACTGGCTTTCCAAAAAATAAAAGCAGGATCACGAAAAACAAGTGTCATAGTTCCGAAAATGAGTGTGATTACAAGCGTCCAAAGGTGTAGTTTTTCGAACTTACCTGTAATAAGTCGCGTGGCAATATTTTGAATCACCGTAGCAACCATCAAAGCCTGCACCGCAGGGTACATTGGATTTGGGTCAGCAGACCAACTATAAACACCAACAAATATGGCGATGGGGAAAAAATCTAAAAATAACTTCATAATCGTTTAAAAACGTCCTCAATAAATAGAAAATAGCTTGAGTGGATTAAACAAGTTTATCAGAGTTTATTGATTAGTTACTATGACTTAATTGAGTTTTGAATTAAAATAAAACCATGCAAAATAAAGAACCTAAAATTAACCCTACAAGTCTCAATTATGACTTTCATAGTCACACTCATTTTTCAGATGGTCTTTTGTCACCAGAAGAGCTTGTTTCCAGAGCAATAGATAAATCAGTGGTTATTTTAGCCATTACCGATCATGATTCAGTGAGTGGTTTAAAGTCCGCTCATGATTATTGTGTTAATAATGAGCTTTCGTTGCAACTAGTAAATGGTATAGAGCTATCTGCCAGTAGTGATTTTTCTGATATCCATATTGTTGGTTTAGGGATAAAAACGGAATCGAATGAATTAAAAAAACTCGTTAAAGAACAAAAATCTAAACGCTGGGAAAGGGCGGAAGCTATTAATTTTAAACTGAAAAAAGTGGGAGTTGATAATATTCTAGAATTGATTAAAGAGGAGCAAGTGGATGTTATTACGCGCTCTCATTTTGCACAAAAATTAATCAAGCAAGGCTACGCTAAAGATAATAAACAGGTTTTTAAACGCTTTTTGGGAAGAAAAGGCAAAGCCAAAGTCATAAATAACTGGGAAAGTATGGAGAACTGTATTCAAGTGATTCACGAGGCTGGTGGTTTGGCTGTTTTGGCACACCCTACTAGGTATGCGATTTCAAATCGTAAATTGAGCTATTTAATTGAAGAGTTTAAAATAGCGGGGGGCGATGGACTGGAAGTAAGCTATCCAAGTCTTAACGCTGATCAAGGTGGTTGGCTTGAAGTGCAAAGGGTAAAAAATGACCTATTAGCATCGGCTGGCTCTGATTTCCATTACCCAGATTTAAAGTGGAGTGACCTTGGAAGGTTTAGGCCCGTTAAAAATGATATCCCACACGTATTAGATAAGTTAGTATTAAGCTTATGACTCAATACTTTGATTTACATCCTGATAACCCACAAGCGCGGCTTATATCTCAAGCTGTGGCAATTATTAGAGGGGG
>JBLIBL010000037.1:0-29338 GCA_047633355.1 Polaribacter sp. | reverse complement strand
TAGCTTATTTTATTTTATTTTATTGTAATCTAACTGTATTTTTCTAATTGTAAGTGATGTTTTCTGAATTAGCATATTTCAGCAATAGTTAAATTAACCTCTCGCTAACAATTCTCGTAAATCAATCAAGCCCGCATTGGCTCGGCTGATATAATTAGCCATCACCAATGAATGATTCGCCATTAAACCAAAACCACTACCATTAAGAATTAATGGACTCCAAACAGTTTCCTGGGTCGACTCTAATTCTCTAATAATCTGTGCAAGGCTTGCTTTCGCATTCTTTTTCTCTAACACATCGGCAAAGTCAATTTGTACAGCTTTAAGTAAGTGAATAAGTGCCCAACAAGCGCCTCTAGACTCATAAAAAACATCATCAATCAGCAACCATGGTGTCTTTACTGAAATATCTGTCGATGTTTTAGTTGATTGAGATGCCGATGAATCACCGGAAAGATCAGTATTAACTCTTTCTTGTCCAACCGCGGCGGATAGCCGCTGAGATAACCCCCCCAGTCTTTTGTTAACTAACTCTAGCCATGATCGTAAATTATCTGCTCGTGCATAAAACTGAACATTTTGGGTTTCATTCTTGATTAATCCCCTCCTGAATTGAGATAAACTTTCCCTACCATCTTGATAACTGCCTTCAGCAGTCGGTAGAACCCAAGACGTTGTTGATATATTAAATAAAGGTTCAGCTTTTTGTAGATCACTATTTTCTAAAGACTGAGATTGGGAGCGACTCATATCGTTTCTTAAAACAGAAACCATATCTCTAATTTGAACCACTACACCAAATTCCCAAGCAGGAATGTTATCTAGAAATAAAGAAGGTGGTAGCCGATCATTACTTAAGAACCCTCCAGGCTTATCCATCAATACAGAAACTAATCTTTCAGTCGTCGCTAATGTTGTAAAACCTGTTTTTAATGGCTCGTTTTTATTTTGTAGGGATTCATATATTAGTAAGGATTGAGATTCAGCCTTAACATCAAACAAATCAGGCTCTAAACTCCAATACACACCGAGTATATAGAGACTCACTACCACAAAAAATGAAGCAAAAAGAATTCTTTTACTCAATGAATTATCTTCACCGTTTATCCCATTATCCGATGTGGAAAAATCTGAGCTAGTACGATTTTCAACATCATTTATAGCGTCATCGTTTACGAATAAACCTGCAGTTTCATCATTATTTGACGAGTCACCTGCCGCTTTCGAGCCATTCTGTTTAGATTTACCGAAACTCCACATAGCTATTTCAATTCCATAAGTTCAAAGTGTCTCACTATCCTATCATAGGATTACTAGTTCATTATCCTAATAAAACAGTGCGCCCGCAACAATGTATGCTAAAAAAGTTGGTGCGGTAAATAAGAACAGTGAAATAATCGCTACAACCCTGACAAAAGTGACATCCCAACCAAACTGTTCCGCTAAACCTGCACAAACACCCATAACCTTGCCTCGGGCAAGCGGCCTGCGTCCATAACTCACATCGTCATATCGGCAGCTCTTTTTATAATGACGATGACGGTAGTTATACCCGCTCCCACTTTCATCATATCGACTCATAATTATTTCCTCTGTATTCATAAAACTAACACAACTAAAACTAACACAGTAAAAAGGCGTCTTAAAAACCTAACAACTTAAGACGCTTTCTTAAGGTTTAATTTTAATGCTTCAAGCTCTTTATTCAAATCTTCATCAACTTGTAAACTATCTATTTGATGGGATAAACTGACATTTTGGCCCAAATCCATTGCTTCAACCTCAGCGTCCATTTCATCCAAACGTTTTTCAAAACGATTGAATCGGTTCAAAGCATCATCTATTCCAGTAACCGCTATTTTTTGACGGATTTGAATGCTATTTTTTACCGTTACATGACGAGCAACAATCATTTTTCTTCTAGCAATGGCTTCATTTAGTTTCAGTTGCAATTTAGAAATATCATGTTCTAACTTCTCCAATGCAGACTCAAGCGCTCCTAACTCTTTACTTTGAACTTCAATCGCCTGTGCAATTCGAAGCTTTTCTTCCAAAGCTTGCTTAGCTAAATCATCACGCCCTTTATCAAGGGCCAATTCAGCTCGTTTTTGCCAAGATGCCACTTCTGATTCGAAATCTTTAAGTTGACGTTGCATTTCTTTTTTATTGGCAATCGTTTTTGCAGATTCAGAACGAACATTAAATAAAGTCGTTTCCATTTCACGAATGATCATGTTCACTAACTTCTCTGGGTCTTCCGCTTTATCGAGCATGGAATTAAGATTACTGTTTAAGATATCTGAAAATCGTTTAAAAACATTCATAGTGTTCCTCTCTTATATATCTTGTAAATTAAATTGATTAAAATGAAATAAATTTGGTTTTCATTTAAGAGTAATTCAGGAAACGTGCCAGAAATTTAAGAATACTTTAATCTATTGATTTATATGAGATTTTATTTTAAAAGTTTATCATTTTTAATTTTCAAGGAGGAGCAAAACTTAAGCAAAATAGCCACGCATTAGCTATTTTGACTTATTGTAATAATTTATAAAAGTTCTGTTTTAACTCACTTCAACAATAACAATGGCGCAGGTTTAGTCACTCGATTAACGCCTCGCCATGACGCAATCAACATTAATGCAAATAGAGCTGTAGGCAATTGCCACCATAGAGAGAAGTGCAATTCAAATTCAATTTCAAAAATAGATTGATATAAAAAATAGGTAACAAGCTCGATACAAATGAGTGCAACCGTTGACGACAAAATCGCAATCCATAAAAATTCAAAGCGAAAACTGACCGCTAAAAAATTACGACTTGCTCCTAGTGTTCTTAAGATAGCTGATTGTTTCAATTTTTGTGCGAAACTGTGTTCCATCGTTGCCCACAAAAGCGCAAGGCCCGCCACCACAACAAACACCATTAAGATCTCAACGGCAGAGCTTACTTTAGCGATGATTTTTCTAACCTCGTCAAAAATTCTATCCAGTTCGATCACCGTAGATGTTGGGTACTTTTTCACTATTTCAGCTAATAGATTTTTCTTCTCTTTAGGTAAATAAAAAGCATTCATAAACGTAGGACTAAAATCATCAAGATCGCCCGGTTTTGCTATTACATAAAAATTGGGTGTAAATGTTTGCCAATCAATACTGCGTAAACTACTAATCTCAGCAGTCCACTCTCGACCGCCTATAGTGAAGGTTAACTGATCATTGATTTGAAGCCCTAATATTTCTGCCGTTTGAGAATCGAATGAGATTGAAGCTATTTGTTTTTCATTGGAAATTGTTTTTTCATTAGATAATGTTTTAGTTAACCATTCACCATCTGTGATTTTATTTCCTTTCGGTAATTTTTCTGTCCACGTCATATTTAATTCTCTTTTTAAAGAATTATGTTCTTGTACTGATTCTGGCAATGCGGTTTTTATATCTTCACCATTTATTTTAGTGATTCTAGCCCTCACCATTGGGAACTGATCAGACGCTACAACATCATTCTGTTTAAAAAGAGAACTAAGATCAGCTATTTTGTCGGGCGAAATATTCACCATAAAATGATTTGGTGTATCTATCGCGATACTTTGTTGCCATTTATCCAACAATTCGGTTCTTACTAAAATCACGATCGCGATAACAAATAAAGTGCTACTAAAAGATAATAAGTGAAGCAATGTAACGCCTTTGTTAGCGTCTAATTGACGTAAACTATAATTAACTGCAACGTTACCCGTATTCGATAAGCGTCTCACCTGAGACAATACTAGTTTCGCAAAAACACCAAAAATTAATGCCATAACTAATAAACCAGCTGTTACACCTAACACTAGTTTGAAGTCCCCTATTTGCACATACATCACAGTAAGTAATGATATAAAAGCAATGAAATAAATAAGTCGGACATTATTTTTCATAGGAGCAAGTTGTCTACGTAAGACTCTCATTGGCGGTACGTCTTTCAACTGACTTAACGATGGCATTGCAAAGCCCATTAATAAAATCAAAGATGATAATGCGGGGAATAATAATACTGCCAAATCCGGCGAAGGTAGCGTTTCTACAAATAATTCGCTTAACCATTTGACCATTAACCACTGAAAACCTAAACCAAAGACTGCGCCAATCATTATTCCACTAACCGCAACCAATCCAAGGATAAAAATAAACACTGTTAATACTTGACGATTATTCATTCCAAAACATCGCATCAACGCACTCATATCAAACTGTCTGGTTGCATAGCGATTAGCAGTGATGGCTATAGCGATCCCAAGAAGAATTAAAGTTAATATACTAGAAAGGCTAATGTATTTTTTACTACGGGTAATCGCTGAACCAGCCAAAGGTGTTTCATCAAAGATAGTGACAAGTCTCTGACTAGAGTTGATGATAGGTTCTAGGAATAATTTAAATTTTTCCACATCATTTTTATTGCCTACAAACAAATACCTATAGGTCACACGACTACCCGGTTGAATAATTTTAGTCTTTGCTAAATCCTGAATATTGATAATTGCACTTGGTGCAATGTTAAAAAGCGATGAACCTTGTCCCGGTTCCAACATGATGACCGCATTCACATTTAATTCAGCATATCCTAGTTCAATTAATTCACCTTTTTTAACAGACAGCTGATTGTAAATTCTTGGCGCGATCCATACGGAACCAAGATCTGGAATTTGATTTGCTATATCCGTTTTAGCGTAGGGAATATCGGACAATTCAATTCGACCTTTCAAGGGGTAATTTTTTGAAACAGCCTTCACACCGGAGAGTTGGATTTTTCCATTGGCTGAAAGAACGCTGGCAAAGCTTATAACTTTTGCACTTTGTAAGTTTAACTGCTTGGCTGTATTTATCCAATCTTGATTAATTTCATTAGGTGACGTGATCACTAAATCTGCGCCAATGATCTGTGCTGCTTGTTGGTCAGTCGCTGATGAAACTCTATCAATGATTAGATATATGATACTAACCGATGCCATTGCTATTGAAAGCGCGAACACTAAAATAGAAAGATCGCCACGTAACCAGTCTCGTCTAAAGATACGAAAAGCTATGGTAAAAAGCTGACTTAGACTATTCATTGTGGTAAGTCTGATTCAATTAATTCACCAGCACTTAATGATATTTTGTAATCGCAACGTGAGGCTAACTTAATATCGTGGGTAACTAAAACCATTGTTGTATTTTTTTTTTGGTTCAAGCTAAACATTAAATCAACCACTTTTTGTCCCGTATTAGTGTCTAGATTTCCGGTCGGTTCATCCGCAAATAAAACTTGAGGCTCACAAACAAATGCGCGAGCTACCGCCACTCGTTGTTGCTCGCCACCAGATAATTGATTAGGGAAATGATTAACTCGTTCAGATAAACCAACTTGCTCCAATTGAGAAAGTGCTTTTTCTTTCGCTTTTTTATCGCCGCGTAATTCTAAAGGCATCATTACATTTTCTAACGCCGTTAAACCATCGATTAACTGAAAACTTTGAAATACAAAACCTACTGCATTTTTTCTAACTAACGCCCTCTCATCTTCAGACATTTCAAAAATGGAATTACCATCAATAGATACTTTTCCACTAGTTGGTTTATCAAGCCCAGCCAACAAACCTAATAACGTGGTTTTACCGGAACCTGATTCGCCTACGATGGCTAAACTTTTTCCTTTGCTCAAAAAAAAGCTAATATCTTTTAAAATCTGAAGTGAGGATTCACCTGTTGCAACAATTTTATTCAGTTTTTCTACTTTTAGCATTATTTATAAGCTCGCAGTTATTTCTAAGTTTTGCAAAAATTCAATTTTAACTAATTGCATTTGATTATTCACCGGCGCGTACGCTTTTCCATCTACAATAACTTCTGTTTTAACGGGATATATCCCTTGAGGCATACCTTTTGGTAATTGAAAGGTAAATTCATTCTTAAAGGATCCACTAGCGTTCGTTTCAGCATTAACGGTTTTAGTAAATGATTTTAATTCTTTAGTATTATCTTCATTATCAAAAATCGTTATTTTCTCTTCGATGGTTAACCTTCTTGTAGTTAAACTTCGCACAACTTCTAATTTAGAGATAATTGAGATATCATTTCCAGCAGTAACCACATCACCTGGTTGAATGCTAGATTCGTATTCAACCAGTTGAGGTTCATCCGGTAACTCTCCATGCGCTAACCGATATTTTTTTATCACTTCACTTTCATCATTAATTTGCTTTGATTGATAGTCAACAACCATGTCATAAATCAATTTGGCAGCGACCCCTAAAACCACAACAGCACCAATTTGTTTTAATCGTTTGCTGCTTATACCACCACAGCCACTCCCAAACATTAACGTCACAGAAATAAATCCAATTAATGTAATTTGGCCAACTCTATTAGTATTATTTATTTTTGAATTACTCATATTAAACTTCATATTAAAACTCCTGTGTTTTATCTAATTAAATTCAATCGATTTTTTTATATTTTCCATTGCATTTTTTGCATCGCGCTTAAGTAGTTTAGCCGCTTTTAACTCGGGCAAAAACTCCAACGCTGATTCGGATTTAGCTATGGCACAACTATAATTTAACGCTTTAAAACAAGCATGACCATCGTTTAAAATCTTGTTAGCGCGGGTTAAATTTTGTTGATATAATTTTTGAGAATCTTCAGCATCTTCTTTTACGTCTTTTGCCTTAATATCTTCCGGCTTAGCGATTAAAGCTTGGTTAGCGTATTTAATAGCGCAATTAAACTGTTGCTTTTTGTAACAATTTTTTGACTTACTTATAGATGTACTGTAAAGCGATTCTTGATTTTCAAGTTTAATATGTTGCTCGTCGAGCGCTTTTTGAGAACTACCTAGTAATATTAATGCCGATATATCGTTAGGCGAAACGCTTAAAGCTAATTGAGTATTAGTACCCGCACACTGATAATCCTCTAGGTAAAAACAGTCCTTAGCCTTTTGCATTGATTGGCTAAACAGTAATTCTTTTTCTTTTTTAGAGATGAATAATTCCGCATCAGAGAAAAATGGTGAATCTTTTGAAATCAGACTTAATTTTTCTAATTGTTGTTTCGCACAAAGGATATTATCATTCGATAAATCATTTGTCTTTAAACAACGTTCAATTTCATACATATACTGATTAATTTTTTCTTTCAAATCTTCTTTAAGAGATAACCCTAATAGTTTTTTTGCTTCAATATGATCGGGTGACATATTTAAGATCGAACGAGAACTCGTTATTGCACATTGATAATTATTCAGTTGATAGCAAGAAATAGCTTTTGAAAACGACTCATTTATCGCCGTTGTTAATTCATTAGGAGAAAAATATTTACTATAAACAAACCAAACTAAAACAGGCAATAAAATAAAGCTAACAATTGTAAAAACGGGTGTTTTAGGCACGAAAGTCATACCAACTAAAAACTCATCGATACTTTTTGTTCGCTCGCCCCTTCTAAAACTAAGTGCTGATTCTAATGTCTGCCACTGTCGTTTAGTTAATCCTTCAATTGGCGCAGGTGATAATTTTTTAGCCAAAGCAGCTGCAGCTGATAAATGATTAAATGGATGATGTCCTGTCAACATTTCATAGGTGATGACGGCTGCGGCATAAACATCATCACTCGCATCAGGTTCTTTTCTTTGTATCATCTCTAAGCTTGCGTAGCCTGGTGTGATTGCACCAAGTACGCTCGAATCAAAATGATCTTTTAACTTTGACTCTAATGCCAGTCTTGCGATACCAAAATCAAGTACCTTCGCACCGTCTTCTGTAATGAAGATGTTACCTGGCTTAAAGTCTGAATGAATAATACCTTTTTTATGCGCGTGTTTTAATGCTTCACAAAAATCAGTCAAAATTGAGAGTGCTTTTTCTTTCCCAAGACCTATCCCTTCTTTCGTTTTAAGTAGTTGATCAAGATCTTGCCCTTTCATCAGCTCCATGGTCATAAAAATAGTATCGCCATCTCTATCAAAATCATGAACCGTAACGATGTTCGGGTGAGAAAGAAGGTGCGACCGACTGGCTTCACGCTGCAAAGTAATAAATGCATCTGGATGATTCTTGAAATCAGCATTTAAAATTTTAGCTGCTACGTAAGGGTTATTATCACGGGCCTCGACCTTTCTTAAATCTTGGGCTTTATATACCGTCCCCATTCCGCCAGCACCTAGAGTAGACTCTAGTACAAAACGTTTATTTAAAATAATTTTATTCTCAGCAAGCGCTTGGTCAGCATCTTCTTTTGCTTTCATGAAACCATGGCTTTTCTTATCAGAATGCGCAATATGGCTAATTTGTGTTAAAGCCGCACGCTTTTGCTCAACAGAGAGTGCTTGATTTGCATTTTTGGCTGACTGATGCTTTGAAGAAGCCATAGTGATAGGTGTTATAACGATAAGAATATTGATATGATGATACTACAGCTAGTCACTAAAGGTCTAAAATAACACCACAAAATGTGAATGATTCCATGTGCATTTCTAATATAAATCCCACTAGATAGTTCTATTTCAACATTATTTAACACTCGACTTCACTATATTAAGCTAATTTGTTAGTTTCTGAGTAATGATTAGTCAATAATAGTGTTACTTATTTTGAAACAAACTTGAAATTGAACAGTCTTCTGTAATATGTTATCTATTGTTAACGCTTAAGTTCAAGTTTATTAATGGTGGTCAAATATGCTAAATCGTATTTTTTTTATTATTATCAGTATTCTAATGTTCACATCCTGTAGTAAAGCACCAGATGCGGAAATTAACGGATTTAAAAATGACAAGGCATTTGTCGGTGAATCAGTTGGTCTGGTTTTAAAAACCAATAATTCTGATATAACAGACATTCAATGGTCACAAACACAAGGTCCTAGCATTAACTTTCTCGGCTCTGATAGAAAAGTGATCGGCTTTGATATCCCCGGGGAAGGAAGTTATACCTTTCAGGTTGAATTTAAAGACTTTAAATCAAATGATCGTTTTGTCGAATACACTTTCGATGCAACTGGTGAGGCTCCTGTCTATGTCAATGTAAGGCTTGACCACGAAGCAAATTCACAAGCAAAAATGTCCCTACAAGCTTTTCAACAAATGCCTGGAAATGTCACATCGATTATCTGGTCTCAAATTGAAGGCCCATCAGCAATATTAAACACTACTGATCAATTAGCTCTGAATTTTACAGCGCCTACGATCAATGAAGAAATTTTACTAAAATTTAAAGTTGATATCACTGATGACCAAGGTAATTCCGCAAGTGATATTGTCAATATTTTGCTTGAAGAAACAAACATTGATGATGATAGCTTTTTCAATGCCGGTCGGTTTGCCGATATATCTCTAGCTGATGTTCATCCATTTGTTAAAGACTCAAATTACAGCAATGAACTGAATCAATGTATTTACTCAAACACCAGCACTGAACTCTGCAATTTAGGTAAATTGCCATTTATTGGCAGTGTAAACGCAACGCCTACAACGGCTGATATTATGGACCGAGTTTTGGTTTCCCATGATTGGATGGGAGAACGTTTTCAGGATTATATTGAACAGGTTGATGTAAGCAATGATATAAAAAATCTATTAGGCGCAACCACTAGTATTGTTATTTCCTACGATATAAGACCTTCGTTCTTTTGGTCAGGCACCGGCGCAATCTACTTAAGTGCGAGTTATTTTTGGATGACTCCTGAGGAAAGAGATACTATCAATACTGCACAAGACTTTAGGAGTGACTTTAGTAATGATTTGCAATTTGCAGATCCTTGGCGAGTGACTTTAAATAGTGATTATGCTTACTCAACGCCTTTGATAGCCGACCGAGAATTGCGTGTTTTAGATAATTCAAAACACAATTTGTCCCGAGTGCTTTATCATGAGTTAGCCCACGCAAATGATTTTTTTCCTCCAAGAACTTGGGCAAATACTAATAATAGTGATTTTGCGTGGACTTATTCCAGTACAAACCAACCTGACTCAACGGGACTCGCCAACGCTCTACCTTTAATAAGTCAAGAAATGTACGACTTAGGCAACGTGATGTTTCAGGGTGAAACAGCAACACAAACGCAACAAAATTTTACGCCAGATGAAGTAGCTGATTTCTTTTTCCCCAATGAAGCGACCAATACCTACAATTACAGCACATTGAGAGAAGATTACGCGATGCTCGCAGAAGAATATCTAATGACTTATCGCTTTGGTGTTCGTTACGACCAAGGAATAACGGGGTTAGCGCCAGACTACGTTGTATCGACAGCAGAAAGAGGACGTGTTGGGCATGATAGAACAAAATCAAGAGCTGAGTACGTTGTTGCGAATATTTTGCCAAGCATCAATCTTGTTGAAGCCTCAGCACAAATTCCAGCGCCTTCTACTTTAACCAGTGGTATTAGTTGGTGGGATGCATTAGTTATTCCTACTCAAGTAAAATCAGATGAATCACTTAATAAAGATGGCCCACTAAATAAAAAACATCCTAAAATATTATTAGGGATTGATAGAAGACATCATTAAGCTAATCAAGTTTTTGTGCTGCTATTTTCTTTTATAATGATATTTAATTTCGCCCACTTTCGCGCCGTCAGCTATTTTTAATTCTACTGAGCGGTGCAAGTGGATCACACCCAATACACTTGATGTTTTATCAATCTCCAACACCGGCTTATCTCTAGTAGCATCTGAAAACCAGCTATTGTTATCTTTGATCACAATATCGCCTTTGACTACACTGTTATCAGATAACTCAATATCACCATTAGTTGTTTTAATATCTTGATTGACAGTCACTTGAGTAATATGGATATCACCATTGACTGTTTCAATGTTCTTACCAATAGCGCCTTTTGCTTTAACAAAAATAGAGCCATTGACTGTTTCTAAACTTTTCTTAAGCTGGATATTATTACCCACTTCAATCGAACCATTAACTGTTTCTGCGCTTTCTAATTGAACATTATCGCCAATCTCAATTCCGCCGTTAACAGTTTCTACTTCTCCAGCCGTTGCACCATCGTTTATATCAATCCCACCATTCACACTTGAAAGATCGCCGACTGTTGATCCAGAATCTACATCAATTCTGCCAAAGAGTAAGCTTACATCACCTGAGTTACCGTGAGCGACTACGTGGATTGTACAACTTGAAAATACAACAGAAAAGCCAATAATTGAAATTAATTTGATTACTTTATTCATTTTAGATATTCCTAAATTATTATTCAAACAAACCTAAAGCAAACTCTTTGCCATGTTTACAATTATAATAAAATCAAAGAGTTAAAGAATAATTTATCTGCAAGCCCAGTTTCACTTGGTCAAAAAACTTAATAATTGTTTAATTAGACGATAGTTCAATACCTCAATACCTAAGAGCCCAACATCTAGTAACAGAAAGTTAGTTGAATCTTTTTTAAATAAAGTTATATTGGATTTATAGATACTTTAATTTAAAGATACAAGAGTTTGCAATGAAACAAATCAAAAAACCCATTTTTATTCTAACGACAATTTTAACTTTGATTACTGGATGTTCAGACACACCAACAGCAACCGCAAGCACCATAAACGTTTCTAAAACACCTGCTGCAGCAAGTGAAAAAATTACACCATTAGTTTCTGCACAATGGCTACATGAGCATTTAAATGATCCAAACTTAATATTGTTAGATGCAAGTGTTTTGGTCAAGATGGATAAAACTGGATATCAATCCATCAGTGGAAAGGATGAATATATAAAAGCGCATATCCCTAATGCGCGTTTCGCAGATTTAATGGGCGCACTTTCTGTTCAAGAAACTGAACAAGAATTTATTCTCCCTAGCTCGGAGAAATTTCAAAATGCCATTAGAGAATTAGGTGTTAAAAACTCGTCTCATGTAGTTATTTATTCCATCGAAAATCAATCTTGGCCAACAAGAGTATGGTGGATGCTGCGTTGGGGTGGTTTTGATCGAGTCAGTATTTTAAATGGCGGCCAAACAGCTTGGACTAATGCCGGTTATTCTCTGACTAGCGAAATTTCTCAGTATGAACGAGGCGATTTTGATTTTAAACTTAGAGAAGGTGTTGTTGTGGACAAGCACTTTGTTACAAAAGCGATTACAAATGAAAAAGTAACCATTGTGGATTCACTACCGCCAGCACATTATAAAGGTGACTTTGCAATGTATACTCGCAAAGGTCATATCACCAGCGCGATTAACTTACCATCCTCTAATTTTGTCGATGCATCTGGACATTTTTTATCAAAAGATGATTTAGAGCTGATGCTCGATGAAAAACGTAAAAATAAAATGGTGACTTATTGTGGGGGCGGAATTGCAGCGTCTTCTGTCGCATTTAATTTGCATCGCGCAGGCTATTCAGATGTAGCTGTTTATATGGGTTCGCTTCAGGAGTGGACGGAGGATTCAGACAACCCGATGAGCATTGGTGAAGCACCTTAAAATTTAGACTGAGTAAGGTGGTCATTTTTATGTGTCAGTTTGAATTTACTGTTCAAACCTATTTTTAAAAACAAACATTCGACAGCCCAACTGTTCAAATTTTAATATTAATGTTTACGAATAAAATTTTATTTCTACTGCCAATATAGGAGACATATTTTTATGACTCCTATACATTGACACAATTAAACATTCAACGAACCAACAAAGAATCTAACTGTTCTAAGTCATTCAACACTCTCCATTGACCTCCTCCAGATTCAACTCTCGACTGCCAAGCAACCACTCGTTTTTTATAATCTCTAGGATCAATATTATCAGAGCGTAGTTTAGTCACATTGAGTGCGACTACTTGAATATCCTTAACATCAATCGGGAAATCTCTAACATGCCCTTTTGTAAGATCTTCCTCTAAATCAGAAAAAATAAGGACGTATTTATTGCCTGCTTTGGTTTCATTGACATAATCAACCGCCTGCATCAACCCGCCAGTAATATCAGTATTACTACTACCACGCTTAGTATCAGCTACAAACTCATCAACCGCGTGTTTAAACAATCGTTTTTGATCGTTGGTTGTGCTTGGGCGTAAATCAAAGGTTGCTTTAGCGATAATATCTTTCTCACTAAAACTGCCGCTATCTATTCTTGCAATGGCAATTGAATCACCACTATTGAGTGTCGCGAGTAAATAATTCATGATGCTCTGTGCTTTTTTTAGTTCTTCCGTATAAGTACCTGAGGTATCTAACAGCAAATAAACCGCCCTATTTTTGGGCTGATATTCACCGCAAGAAAATAAAGTAAAGAAACCTACCAACAAAATAATCAATTTGCTTTTATTTGTAATATTTTTCATGATTTGGCTCCTTCTGCTTTTGAATCTGAGTTTTGTTTTTGATTTGAATTCAATTGGCTCTTAATCAGTTTTTCTATACTTAACGGCAGCATAATTATTAAATCAAAGAGATGCGTTAACATATTAAATACGTGCTTAGAGACCCCGCCAGATATTCGAATCATAATGCGTAAGACGCGCAATATACTGATACTGATTAATCCCATCACTATTCTTAAAGAATGTATAAATGACTCTAAAGGAATTGCAATGAAAGCTAATGCAAAAGGTAATATAAATCCCATCACCATTTGTCCAACCGAAGGTATCCATCTAAATTGTGCATCAATAACACCACTGCTAGCACCTACACCTATCAATGATTGTTGCAACGCTTCTCTATCTAATGCCAATAAATCACGCATGTAGGCTAATGATGATTCAATGCTCGCTAAAATAACCAAGATAGTAAAAGTAACCCACATCATTCGACGACGCATTTTATCATCCATACTACTAATAATAGGAAACAGGTTAGTGATACGCAATGACTCTAAAAGAAACAAACCCATGGCTATTTCAATTAAAATAATCACTAACGCTGCAATATCTGAAGTCTTTAATGATCCGATATAACTAGCCCCACCTACCATTTCTGCCATCGGCATCGCAATTAATTGAAAATTAATCAAACCACCTAGTACAGCAATCACTAACACTAAACCCGAGATGAATAATTGAGTTAACGCCGATGAACCAAGCGCATTAATGGCAATATCTTGATTTGATAAAATATTGGAATAGTTTTCTATTTGCTCATCAATATTTTTTGAACGCTCAGCCAATCCGCTAATCCTTTCATCAACTTCAGACAAATTGCCATCGATGTCACGCCAAACTGGTAACATACCTTTTAATAATCGATGACTCTCTGTGCTTGATTTTTTAAACGCTTTTAATGTCTGTTGGTGAGATTCGTCAACCGCTTTTTTAATATTGGTTAAGAGCTTATTAACAGTTGGATCACCATTTGCTGGTAAATTGGCGATAGTCTCAACCACATTCCCCCATGCAGGAGGCAGCAACGCAGCACTTGAAGAGTTTTGATAATCAATTTCTATTTGACTGATCGATTCTGCGATTTGTTTATGTAATGCGGGATATTGCGACAAGTCTCGCTGAACGATATCAGTGACTCGAGTAAACTCTCGCTCTATGGTTTTTTCTGAGCTTTTAACACCACTGGCTAATAGAATTTCTCTATTTCTTAAGGAAACTCGATTTTCCAATTGGCGTAAACTGAATCCCCATAAACGTAGCGTAGAGTATAAGCCTTGTCCAGTAGATTTAAAGACTTGGTGGGCTTGTTTTCTGCCTAGATAGCAGCTAATAATAATGAAAACACCCCAAATTAATAGGGACGTAGATGGATTATCCGACCAAACGGTTAGTAGTTCATTTGACATGTTTCACCTCATTGTTAGGATTAATAAATAATATTTCGTAAGAACAATGCTAGTATCGATTAATGCTGTGAAAAATCGGTGAAAAATCAGCTAAATAGCTTTTTTTCAACAAAGATAAAGTATTATGATTAAAATGTTATGATTAAAATATTTTGGGTGGAAGACCAGTTTCATTGGATCGACCGATTTCATACCATTTTGCAACATGCAGACTTTTCGATAGATGCCCCCGTCAATGAGTCAAAGGAGGATTTGTTAGCTTCTCCACAAATAAATGAGGTCAATATTTATCGTTTCGAAGAGGCTGCACGCCACGCGATCAATCAATCCTCTAAACAAAACGATTTCAAGATTCCAGACATTGTTATTTTAGATGCTAATATGAACGGTGATAACGATGCCGGTTTAGCTTTATCAAAATTGATTAATAAAGTTTGGCCTCAAGTACCTATTATATTTTTGTCTGAGCATAGTGGAACCGCAACGGAAGAAAAAGTATTTGAAAATACGCAATCGAGAGATTTTATCGCTAAGCATCAAGAAAATATTGAGAAGGTTTTATGTTGGCGAATAAAAGCATTATTGAGATCAACATCAATTAATCAATCGGTTAATTCCAATACGAATAGCTCGAAAAAAAATGACAAACAGATAATACTAGGCGAATTATTGATCGATCTAGTCACCTGGAATGTATATTGGCATGGTGAAAAACTAATGAACCCAAAGAACTCAGAAAGACCTCTCGCGCCAACACCCAGAAAAATATTGAGATATCTAGTTGAAGCGTCACCAAACCCGTTGACTACATTACAAATGGAAGGAAAACTCAACCTTGACCGATTTAATTATGCGAGTTACCGTCAGCATATTAAAGCACTAAGACATTCCTTTGAAAATGCGAGTGAAAATAAAAAATTACCGAGTTTTATAGATCAGTGTACGAACGAACAAGGTATTGTTACCTTTGGTGATGAAGGTGCTTATTGTTGGAAACAGGTAAGGTTATGAATGAAAACAGTATGAATAATAATATCAATGAAAATAGTATCACCCCCCATCAAACTGTCGTTCCTCTGACATCCAAAAAAACACCTATGAGTGAAAATTATTTCCCTTGGTTAAGTATATCTTACTCTTTATTTTGCATTTATATTCTAGGTAGCCAACTAGAATTAAACCTTCCTTTTAGCGCCAACATACAAACTTTCGTGCATCACCCAAACCATATCAAAGGTTTATTAATTTGTTTAATACTAGTAGTCACACTTGAGCTGATTATTTTTAAGAGAGTTCAATTAAAAAATCAATCTATAGTTGAAAGTTTTCAACAACAAGTTAGCGAAAGTTGGAAGCAAAAAAACAAGCAACAACTTAGAGCAAATACTTATTCAGATCACACCAGTAAACTAAAATCTTTTATTAGCGATAAATTAATTGAGTACATGGACTTTGACGAAAAATTTATACACTTTAAGGGAATAGCATCTGAAGTTAGGCATAATGGCGTTATAAGTTACGACAAGATTAACACTGCATTAAATAGAGCGATTGAACAACAACATTTTCTAGCTATTTATGAGCAGGATAATGAGCAAAGTGGTATTGATATTAATACTCAAACAGAAAATTCACTCTATGATTACCAATCCGCAAAAGATGCCATTACCTATCTTTGGGATTTACTCGATTTGTCGACTGCTGAAAACATGTCACTTTATATCGGTAAAAAACTGATAGATTACGAAGAGAGTTACTTTCAAACACAATTAAATTTCAACCAACATACAGATACTTCCTTAACAATTGGTTACCATCCAACCTTCTTTCCACTTCAGTCACTTTTAATGTCTTTACAACTATTCACAGAATCAGAACAAGTCAGGCATTTATTGATTAATGGGAAAATAAATTCATTGCTATTTAGCGAGCATTTCAATTTTAAAAATGAGCATTTTTTTATAGATTCCCACGCCACAAAAGAAATACTAGGAAACCCCAACCACATCGTTCTACTATTAGAAAACCTCATTAAAAACGCACAATTCTTTAGTAATAAAACGCGCTATAAACAAAAATCCGACCGCATTATTATTAACATTAAAACATCATTAGAATCACAGGACGAGTCGAACCAAACTGACAAGTACGTTTATTTTTCGATTTATAATCGTGGTATTAATATTGCTGGAGAGGATCTTGAACAAATATTTAAACTGGGATATACAACAAGGCGCAAAAAGAATGAACATGGGCAAGGCTTAGGACTATATTTTGTTAAAGAAATCGTGAACGGTTATCAAGGAACTATTAATGCTATTAATATCCTTAGCGAAGAATCTAACTACAAATTAATTCTCGGTTTATCAAGTGGTGATAGTTTTGATTATTATATTCAAAATAAAAAATTAAATGAGCGTATGTCTTCATGTTTTGTCGAAGCCAATATTTTGGAATGCGATATTGTGGAAAATGACATTTTAAAAACAGAAGGTGTACAATACAAAAACGAACTAAAAATTGAACACGATATTCCAGTAAAATCAATTCAAATAATGAATATGAAAACAAAACACATTTTTTCCATCGATGGCATAACTAGAGATAACAAAAAATCTCTAAGTTGGGTTGACAATACTTCGCAATTTCCTGAATGGGAGATCTCCCTCAGCCCATTTAAAAAGATACAAATTTTCACATTTAAAGCGCTTGATATTACTGGAGTCAAGTTTGAAGTTAATATACCATCGGTTATTGAATGATCGTCGTTAAGAAAACACTCATAAAAAATGATTATAAAAACTGATTATAAAAAAATAACCATATAAAAAATATTTTGGGGCATACCAATGAATATAAATAGATTACTTATTTTACTAGCTATTATGGCTAACACTTTTCTTTTTGGTTGTACCTCATCTAAGCTAATTTACCAAATCGATCCGGATTTTTCTCAACTGACTCCGGCTCTAGAAAATAGAGAAATAATTTACGTTGAAGTAACTGACAATAGGAATGCCACAACTAATACTGCAACACTAACCTCCATAGATTCAGATATCCCTGATAGTACGGCCTTGAAATCAAAACTCACTCAATATTTGAAAGATAAACAATTTAAAATTATTAACCGACCACTATTAGCGGATATTGGAATCGAGATTGGAATTGTTGAACTTGAACTATCTTTGGATTCAGGTTTTTTCAAAAGTAAAATAACAGGAAAAAGCGAACTCAAAATTATCTTCCATAAAAAAAGCAAACAATGGTCAAAAACATTTAAAGCCTCACGTTCACAAGATATAGCTAATCCTGTAAACGAGTTTGATGCAACCGGCATTATGAATCAAATGTTAAGTAAACAATTCAATAGTATTTTTTCTGATGGTGAACTCATTAAGTTTATAACTAAATGAGATGTTACGTAAAAAACAATCACCTTTTAACGGTAATTATTGACCGTTTGTGAACATTTACCCGACAATATTGCTAGAATTGTTCCATAATAGTTCTAGTCTTTATGTAAGATCTTGATTTATTTCTGCTTTCGGGAATAAATTACACTTAAAAACGGACTATAAACCAAATTCAAAGTAAAAAGCCTCTAATCAATTAAAGGATAAATTATGATTAACAAACAAACATTAGTCGCAATAGCGGGTTTAACCCTTGCACCTTTCGCTTCGGCTGATATGGCTGGAATAGAAGTCGGAGCATATCAGTGGACACCTGATTATTCAGGGACCATAGCTTCCGACTCTACTGGTTCGACTGGAACCAGTATCAATATTCAAGACGATTTAGGTTTTGTTGATGATACGCACCAAGTCATTTGGGCATCACTAGAACACCCTATTCCATTAATACCGAACCTTAAAGTTGTTTCATCTGATCTAAGTTCTTCAGCTACCAATACCTTAACGGAAGAACTAGTCTTTGAAGGACAAACTTTTACCGTTAGCGAAGATGTTTCTACAGTAATTGATATGAGCAACATTGAATATACTGTTTATTATGAATTATTAGATAATTGGATAAATTTAGATGGCGGGTTAACGTTTAGACAATATGATGGTGTAGTTTCTTTAAAAACAGATCCAAACGGCTCGAACTTAGACGAGCATCAAAGCCTTAATTTTACAATTCCATTGCTTTATCTAAAAGGACGAGTTGATCTTCCTTTCACTGGTTTCTTTGTAGATGGAATTGTTAATATCATAAGCTTAGATGGCAATTCTCTTTCAGATACTGAGTTTTCTGTAGGTTATGAAAGCGAAATCGGTTTAGGTGCAAAGGCTGGTTTTAGAACATTTGCGATGGACGTGGATGAAAGCGGTTTATTAGCCGATATTGAATTCAAAGGAGCTTACATAAGCGCTTTTTTCCACTTCTAAGTCACTCTCTTTACTGACAAATAATTAAAAAACGGAACATTTATGTTCCGTTTTTTAATGTGCTCAATTTATTAACGAAGTAGACTATTACAAGAACAGGCAATCCCATTGCACTCGCAATAAGAAAGAAGCCTTCGTATCCCACTGAATCAACAATGCTACCAGAATAACCACCAATAGCCTTTGGGAACAAGGTCATCAAAGAGCTAAACAACGCATATTGAACCGCCGTAAATGAAACATTGGTTAGACTCGCTAAATAGGCAATAAAAGCCGTACTGGCTAAGCCTCCGGTTATATTATCCGCAGAGATGACTAAATACAGCAAAGTAATATCATGCCCTGCACCAGCTAAAATGACGAAAAATAAATTAGTAACAATAGTGGAAATAGCGCCCACAACCAATATTTTCATAACGCCATATTTAACCGATAACACACCTCCTAAAAAACCTCCCAAAATGGTCATCACCAAACCAAAGGTTTTAGATGCTGCGGCAATTTCAACCTTACTAAATCCCATATCTTGATAAAACACGTTAGCGATTACACCTAAAACGATATCAGAAATACGGTATAGAGCGACAAAAAGTAAAATCAACAAAGCTAACTTTGACCCGTAACGTTGAAAGAAATCTAGAACTGGCGATAACAAAGATTCCTGGACTAACTGTTTTTCATACCAACTTGTTTTAGAAAATAAAATCAACCCAAATGCGCCACAAATAATACTCAAAGAAATTCGAATAAACTCAATCATTAAATTAACTATTCGACCGTTATCTATTTGATTCCTTAATAAATCAAAAAAACTGCTTAAAATTGTCGAAGAGTAATTGTAAGTAAAGACGAAAAGACTGATTGCCACAATAAACAAAAGAAGAAATCTAAAATATTGAATATTATTATAATTGGTTTGTTCAAGTTGGCTTAGATTTTTTGGCTCTTTTATCACCAATGTCGTTAAAACACCAATAAGCATAACGCCAGCCATAATATAATAAGTCGTTTGCCATGCGCCATAATTATAAACCTCTTGCGTTGAACCAAAATTTTGCGCCATGATTAAAGCACCCGCTCCCGCTAAAATCATGCCTATCCGATATCCAGCAATATAGGTCGCGGCCATCAATGCTTGAACATCAATTTTATTCGCTTCAATTCTATAAGCATCAATAACAGTATCTTGCGTAGCCGAAGTGAACCCTAACATGACTACTGCAAATGCCATCATGGTCAACTGTGTCTCGCCTGCCGATGGGTCAATACTGCCCATCCATAAAATGGCCGTAATCACGCAAAACTGTGAAAGTAACATCCAGCCTCTTCTCCGACCAAGCCAGTTGGTTAAAAATGGTATTGGTAATTGATCAATCAAAGGAGCCCATAAAAACTTGAATGAATAACCCAAGGCAGCCCAACTAAAATATGTCACTGTAGAGCGAGCCACTCCAGCTTCACCGAGCCAAAGAGACAGTGAGGAAAAAATGAGTAATATTGGAACCCCAGAAGAAAATCCCAAAAATAGCATGCTCAACACTGCTGGTTGAAAAAACTGAGCTAGCATCGAGGCATCGTTTGTTGAGGTATCTGACATTGAGGCTTCTTTAAGTGTTCTTTGTTTAAACGACGTTACATTTTTTTCGCTCGACAAGAGAGATTCTTTGCTTTCAATTACCATTCACTGGATCTTAATTTATTATCGTTGTAATGTGGATACTACAAGAAAGCTTAACCAAACCCAATGTTCATTTTTTAAATGCTATGTTAGAAACACTTTCATCAAATAAACTATCTAAACTGACCGACAAGAAATATTTATGCATTAATATTATTGGCTCAGGCAGTATGGGCCATTTGCTTGCTCTTTTATTACAAAAAACAAAACAAATAACACCTTTTGAAACGGATATAAATGATGAATTAGTAATAGATTTGTATGCTAGAAAACCAAGAAAAAGTGCTAACTGGAAATACCAATCCCCAACAGCGACTTTTAATCAAACAATTCAATATTATTCATTGAACCAGTGGAAACAGCCCGATTTAATAATTATCTGTATAAAATCGCCCCATTTAAAGGCATTGTGCCAACAGCTTTCTAAGCTAAGCCCATCAAACAAGATCGACTCGTCGATTCCAATATTAATCATGATGAACGGAATGGGGTTAATAGAGACTGTGTTATCCTATTTTCCAAATAACCCAATATTTCAAGCGACTACTACACATGGCGCAAAAATTGATAAAGACATACTTTTTCATACTGGTTCAGGTGATACCTATATCGGAGTTCAACAAAATGTTGGTAATCGACAAAATGGACAGAATACTGAACAACTAAAGGGTATTTGTAAGCTATTAAACAAACAACTACCAACAGTCCATAAAAGTCAAAACATTGAACAGAGTTTATGGAGAAAACTACTCATCAATGCGGTTATCAACCCTCTTACGACAATTCATAATATTAATAACGGTCAAGTCACTAATAATTTGGCGATTAAAAATGAAGCGCTTCAGCTTTGCGATGAGCTAGCTCCTTTTATCAAGAAGTTATATATTTTTGATGATCGCTTGCAATTATTTGAGCAAGTTTGTCTTATTGCAAACCAGACAAAAGATAATATTTCATCAATGCGACAAGATCACCTAAAACACAGGTTAAGCGAAATAGACTTTATTACAGGCTACCTATTAAAAACGGCAAAAACTAACCAGATTCAATTACCATTACATACTAAAATCTATAGAAAAATCAAAACACTAGAAAATCATTTCTAACTCTGTCACAATTTTCAGCAAGGTATCAGCTAAGCTCGCATTCTTCTGATATTCTTAAAATCCAAATTATGCATATTTGGTTTAAAATATGGAGCATTGAATGTCACCCACAAACAAATCACTCGTTATATTACTTATCTCTGGGCTTCTTTTCACATTTTTAGTCATGGGAGGACAATCCTCTCATGCTCCAACCGCTGAAAATGATATGGATGTCGCTGAAAACGCGGTAAGTCAATTAAATTTGCAATTGAACGATAATATTACTGCGATAGAAAAAGGGCTAAATAGTCTTTCATATAATGCAATTTGGCAATCAGCTGCGGTGGTTGAGTGGCCCAACTGGTTACGCTCTCAAAAAGAAATATACCAAGCCGCTGGATTAGATGTGCTGGGCGTTTACGCAAAGAGTAATGATACTCTTTACCTTGATAAATCAATGATTTTAAGTAAAAAGAGCCTCCCAGGCCAACTAGGAGAATTTACTCAAGCGATTAAGCGACTTTTTGAAAACAATACCAGTATTAAATTAATACAACTGTATAAAAGTCAGCCATCTATCGTTCTGATGATACCTATCCGTTCCATAGAAAATGAAGTTATCGGAAGCCTGATAGGTATTAAAACGATTGATAATGCGCGCTTAAAAAGCTTTCATTACAACTCTAAAGCACCCGTTGCCATATTAAACAACAACAAGATTCATTCAATTAGTCTTGATTCAAATCCCGATATAGATGATTTTGATTTAGTACAGATTGACTGGCCTAAAGGTATTCAATCGAGTATTTGGCAGCTTTCCTTACTTGTCAGAAAAGAAGCCGTTGGTTCAAGTGGAATGTTTTCAGTTCTACTGGCTTTGGGATTAACATTCATTTCAATATTTTTAGTTTGGCATCAACTCAGAACTAGTCAATCTAGTTTGATTAAGTTAACGGAAACACTTGATATTGATTTGCCTATTGCTGAACAAATAAAACGGTTAACAAGCCTACAAAATGAGAGTAACGAGGTAAACCTTCTTGATTGCAGTCAAGCGATCCGTTCGAGGTTTGAGCAACTTTCGCAACAAAAGAAAGCCTTTGCAATTGAAGCACGTAAACTACAAGAGAACGTTCATAATCTAAAAAGCGACCAAAAAGAGCTAACAATAGAGCGGGATACTGCGGTTGCTGCACCTAGGATTACATCTGAGTTTTTATCTCGTATGGGCGATGAAATAACTACACCAATGAAGTCTGTAGTGAGCATGTTACGTTTATTATCTGAATACCCTTTTGAACCAGAACCTAAGCAATTACTTAATATCGCTAAACGCTCAACAAGAACATTAGTCGATAATCTCAATAATATTTTAGATTTTTCAAAACTAGATGCACAAATGTTAAAACTGAAAAGTAGCCAATTTAGCGTTAGAGAGTTAATCGACGACTTATCTTCCGAGCTATCTCATTTTGCCAATGAAAAAGAGCTATCACTTCAAGCTAGTAGTGATCCAGATGTTCCTGCGACCATTAAAGCCGACTTACACCGCATCAAGCAGATATTACGAAATCTACTCGGTAACGCTATACGCTTTACTAAATCAGGTGAAGTGTCGCTTTATGCCGATACCACAATGCAATCAGATAAGCATCTACTTAGATTTACAATTACCGATACAGGCATTGGGATACCGCCCGATGCCCAAAAAGGTTTATTTGACTCATTGCAGCAAACAACCAGATTAAGTAACAGTAGTTTTGCTGGGCGTCTTAGATTGATTGTTTCAAAATACCTTGCGGATCTAATGGGCGGAGAAATTGGGGTTATCAGTGAGATAGGAAAAGGTAGTCAATTTTGGTTTACTGTTCGTTATAAATAAAAATGGTGCTCTAAGTTGTGTTCAGCCATTTAAATCAAGCATCCATCTCACATCAAGATGGATATCCACTAGATCGCTTGAAGTAATTCTCTTTCTTGTAATAGTTCGCTAATTTCATTTCTTAATATTTCTAAAGGCATCGGTTTGCTAAAAACTCGATCAGCTCCCATTCCTTTAGCGAATTCCAAATAACTCTCAGGATCCGCTGAGCCACCACCGGAATAGGCAATGATTTTTAAAACAGGGTAATCTTCACGAACTTCTGCGATAAATTCTAACCCTTCTTTATTTGGCATTAGAATATCGGTAATGACTAGATCAGGGGATTGATGCTCAAAGCAAGCGAGAGCTAACTCCCCATCTTCAGCCATAATCGCTTGGTGTCCATCTAGCTTAACTACCTCACTTAATAAATTAAGCATTTGTGGATCATCATCGACCAGTAAAATTAGTGCCATTTATGCTCCCTCCCTACAATATCCGTATCATTTGCATTAACATCTCTTTAAACTCCTTGACTGAAATAGATTATAGCTTACAAAGTGACTAATTTGTAGTAACAAAACCAATCAATCTTCACTATGTTACAGCTTTAAAAATATATAAAGCGATAATTAAACTAAAATGAGCTATATAATATGACAGATCTAGAACCGTCTCATTCAGTAACATCTCAGCCGATTGAGTCAATTTTTCAAAATACCGACTTCATTGCGCTCAATAAGCCGGAAGGTGCTTCATTTCATAATGAAAACAATTTAATAGGTTTTTTTAATTTCGCAAAACAGTATTTTAAAATTCCTTTATGGCCAGTACATCGTTTAGATAAACTAACTTCTGGTATTATTATCCTAGCTAAATCTGCGAAAGTAGCTCAACAATTTGGAGCTATGTTTGAAGATAAATTGATTGAAAAAACTTATTTAGCAATAAGTGACAAAAAACCAATAAAGAAGCAAGGTAATATTATCGGCGATATGAAAAAATCACGTAATGGAAGCTGGATGTTAACCAAGGGAAAAATAAATCCTGCACATACAAAATTTCATAGTTTTTCTCTGATACCTAAAATGCGGCTGTTTGTGATTAAACCTTTAACAGGTAAAACACACCAAATAAGAGTGGCTTTAAAATCTCTCGGGTCACCGATTTTAGGTGATTCTCGTTACGCGGGTAACAACTCTGATCGTGCTTACTTGCATGCCTTTAAAATAAAATTTATTTGGAATAATAAAGTGATTGAAATCGAAAATAAACCCACGCAAGGAGAGCTATTTCAGTTGCCTGAAATGCAAAAAGCACTAGAAAAACTAAGCTCTAATGCCAATCCCCTTACTCAATAAATAATAAGCTAAAGAAAATAAACCGATTATAAAAAACAAAATTAAAACGATGGCATTTTCAATCGGAATATCTGAAAAACCCAAGAAACCATATCGAAAAGCATTAACCAGATACAAAACAGGATTTGCCATAGAAACATTTTGCCAAAATTCAGGTAACATTTTTATCGAATAAAACACCCCTCCCAAATAGGTTAACGGTGTTAGGATAAAGGTTGGAACAATTGAAATATCATCAAAGCTTTTAGCAAAAACAGCGTTAACAAGCCCAGCCGTTGCAAACATCATAGAGGTTAATATAATAACAAAAAATACTACAGCATAGTTTTTAATCTGTAAATCAACAAATTGAGATGCAACAATGGTTACAATAATCCCAATAAATAAACCTCTAGAAACCCCACCAAGAACATACCCTAATAGTATATAAAATGTAGGCACTGGAGAAACTAACAACTCCTCAATATTACGCTGAAATTTCGCACTAAAAAATGAAGATGCTACGTTAGAATAAGAGTTAGTAATAACCGCCATCATAATTAAACCAGGCGTTATGTATTCGATATAACTGACGCCATCCATCAAGCCAACGCGTGAACCAATCAATTTGCCAAAAATAACAAAATATAAACTAGTTGTAATCGCTGGTGGCAAGAGCGTTTGGATCCAAATTCTAAAATACCGTGACACTTCTTTATTAATGATGCTTTTTAATGCGGTAAACGCTTCTTTGTTATAAACTTTATTCGACATTGTTTTGACCCTTTTCAAGCTCTGTATCGTTGGCATTCACTCGATTATTTGGATACCCTTTTTCCGTCAGTTGAACAAATAATTCTTCTAAACGATTAGATTTATTTCTCATACTAGTGACTCGAATATCATTATTACTTAACCATTCAAATACTTCATTGAGCGCTTTTTCCTTAGGTAAATCAAATTCAATTCGATGTTCATCTCTCACCCTAAAATTAACATTTTTAATTTCTGGTAATTTTTCTGGTACTCTATCAACATCTAAGACAAATGTTTCAATATCTAAGCGAGAAAGCAATTCCTTCATGCTCGTATTCTCAACAATTTCGCCATGATTGATGATCGCGATGTTACGACATAGCTCTTCAGCTTCTTCTAAGTAATGAGTAGTCAATACAATTGTTGTGCCGTTTTCATTTAACTTTTTGAGAAAGCCCCACATCGTTCTACGTATTTCAATATCAACTCCAGCTGTAGGCTCATCTAAGATTAAAATTTTAGGCTCGTGCATCAAAGCTCTCGCTATCATCAAACGTCTTTTCATCCCACCAGATAATGACCGTGCTTGATCATTTCTTTTTTCCCATAAATCTAATTGTTTTAAAACAACTTCAGCTCTATTTATTGCCTTATTCCTAGGCACCCCGTAATAACCGGCTTGGTTAACAACAATTTGTTGGCAGGTTTCAAACTGCGAAAAATTAAATTCTTGTGGCACCAATCCAATGCAACGCTTCGCAGATTCTAAATCTTTATCAATTGAGTGACCGAAAACCCGAACGTCTCCGCTAGATTTGTTCACTAAAGAACAAATAATACCAATAGAGGTCGATTTACCTGCGCCATTCGGACCTAAAAGAGCAATAAAATCCCCTTCTTGCACATTAAAAGTGATCCCTTTTAGCGCTTCAAAACCGTTTGCATAGGTTTTTTTTAATGATGAAATTTCTAATGCATATTTGTTCATTAATATGGCCTTTCGAATTAAACACTTAATTCTTTTCGTCGTTAAATTTAAATATAGAATTTACAATGCTATTTATTCGTAGCAATAGATGGTTATCACTAGCTATTTTTATTGTTATAACCCCAAGGCGAAAGCAATTGGTTTTCCACTTTCAAATGATCAAGCACTCTAGCCGAAACAAAGTTAGCTAAATCATCCAAGCTCTTAGGTTTGTTATAAAACCCAGGACTTGCAGGCATAATGGTTGCACCGGCTTCGGACAAGGTTAAAAGGTTTTTAAGATGAATACTTGAGTAAGGCATTTCCCTTGGTAATAAAATTAACTGACCTTTCTCTTTTAATACTACATCCGCAGCTCGTTCCATCAAATTATTACTTGCGCCAGTTGCTATAGCGGATATACACCCCATACTTGCTGGACAAATTACCATTTGTTTTGGTGCTGCTGACCCGCTTGCTATGGGAGAAAACCAGTTCTCTTTAGAAGAAACGGATATAATCTCGGTGGACGTTTGACAATACTCGGTTAAAACGCTTTGAATTTTTTTGGGAGACTCAGGCAATGCAAAATCCATTTCTGTCGCTAAAACAATACGCCCTGCATCAGAGATAACGACATGAATCTTTTGGTAGTATTTAACCAGATTTTTAAGTAAGTTCATCGCGTAAAAAGCACCAGATGCGCCGGTTACCCCTAAAGTTATTGATTTTTCTTTATTCATTTTGGTTTGCCTGTAAGGAACTGAATATAGGTTCCAGCTGTTTAAATTATGGCTGTTTAGGTTCTGCTGATTTATTTTTGTTCTTTAATTTGTGCTAAAAGCTGCTCATGAATCCCATCAAATGAGCCATTACTCATTATCAAAACATGGTCATCTACTTTTAACTCTTTGTCTAAAAATGTTAATATAGCCTTAACAGAATCCTTAATCATAATTGGTTCATTATTCTTTATTTCAAGCTTCCAACAATAAGACTTAGGAATATGAAAAATGGTTAAATCAACCTGAGTAATCGAACTTAATAATCTATCTTTATGACACCCCATTCTCATGGTATTTGAACGAGGGTCAACAATTGCTATAATTCTTGCTTTTCCGACTTTATGCCGCAGGCCTTTGATAGTTGTTTCAATCGCCGTTGGATGATGAGCGAAATCATCATAAACACAGATACCATGCTCTTTTCCCTTTAGCTCCATTCGCCTTTTAACATTTTTGAATTTCGTTAAAGCTTCTATCGCATCTCCAGGCTTTACTCCAACATGGCGAGCAGCCGCGATCGCTGCCATAGCGTTGTTAATATTATGATCACCAATCAGATTCCATTTTAATTGTCCAACAAATGCTGACTGAAAGTATATTCGACAATCACTCGCATCGTTTTTTTCTTTTTTCACACTCCAATCTGCTAAAACGGTCTCGCCTTCATATATTGCTTTATCTTCAGAAACTAGTTTATTTTCTGAATTATCGTTAGAAGAACTTTCATTAGCTAAAGAAAATGTTTCTGTAGGTGTCCAGCAACCTCGAGATATAACTCTATCTAATGACTCCGTCGAAAACGGCTTAATGATTAAACCATTATTTGGAATACATCTGACTAAGTGGTGAAATTGATTTTCAATCGCCGTTAAATCTTCAAAAATATCAGCATGATCAAATTCAAGGTTATTTAAAACACAAGTCCTTGCGCGATAATGGACAAATTTTGAACGTTTATCAAAAAAAGCCGTATCATACTCATCCGCTTCAACCACAAAAAAAGGCGAGTCGGTTAATCTAGCTGAAACACCTAAGTTCTCCATAACACCGCCGACTAAAAAGCTTGGGTTATACCCAAGAGACTCTAAAATCCAAACAATCATACTTGCTGTAGTCGTTTTTCCATGAGTTCCTGCTACCGCAATTACCCACTTGTCATGTAAAATATTTTCTTTTAACCATTGAGGCCCAGAGGTAAAAGCTTGGTTTGTATTTAACATCGCCTCAATGACTGCATTGCCTCGAGATAACGCATTACCAACAATGACACAATCAGGCTTCTTTTCAAGAACGTTTTTAGATTCGTCATCGGAGAGTGATATCCCCAAATTTTTTAATTGATCGCTCATTGGGGGGTAACTGTTTTTATCAGATCCGGTGACCTTAAAACCTTTTTCAATTGCTAGTCTAGCAATGCCACCCATAAACGTACCGCAAATACCCAGAATATGTAAATGCATTTGAAAATTCCTTATTAAGCTTATCAAATCAATTAAGTATTTGCTGACTTTAAGAATCTGATTAAAAGATGATAATATTCGACAAAATATGCAAGTTAAAAAAATAAAAGGTTAACTTGTTTACTAAAATGTTGCCTTCATTAAATTAGAAGTTATTAACAACACATGTTATTCTTCAAGCCACTATTTGCACAGATTGTTTAGCATTTCTAAATTGTACCATGTTGTCCTTTATTCAGTATAA
>JBLIBL010000036.1:0-30473 GCA_047633355.1 Polaribacter sp. | reverse complement strand
GGCGAGGTGGTAATTTGTTTTTTCGTGGGGAGTCTCTCGAAAAAATTATTGAAGAAATTGAAAGGTATACTCAGGTTGAGTTTGAAATTTTTGATGAAGATTTGAAACGCATTCGTGTGGCAGGTTTGTTTAAAGCAGGCGACGTGAAAGGATTGCTAGAAACGCTTGAGAAAAACTTTAACGTCACAAATAAAAAAATTGGAAACAATAAGATACTCCTATCAAATTATTCAGATAAAACTGATTAATTAAACAGTCCTATCGAATTCAGTTTTTCTTAAAAAATTAAAATAATAACAATAGCGGAAAATAAATGTTAATTCGTCTACCTACCCAGCATAGGAAAGAGATAATAATAAATCTTGTGCTATTTGGGAGGATGAATCGATTTAATATTTTACTTTTACTAACGCTTTCCATAGCTATCTTATTTTCACCTAAAATAGTTTTAGCAAATAATCTCGATAATAAAAATAAAATACTTTTCGAAATTCCTCAACAACGAGCTGACCAGGCATTAATGAAGTTTGCAGAACAAGCTAACCTGACTTTCATCTTTTCATTCGATGAAGCAGAAAAAGAAACTGCAAATAATTTAGTAGGTTACTTTACTCAAGAGAAGGCGCTTACCGTTCTTCTTAAGGGAACTGGTCTCGATCACAAGCTTAGAGCGAACGGCTCACTTGCGATAGTTCGAAATAATAAACCGAGAGAGGAAGAGATGAATAAACCAATGAAAAAATCTAAAATTTCAACGGCTATTGTGAGTGCGTTAATTGCAATTTTTGGGACATCCACGGCTTATGGAGAAGTTGCTCCAACGGATGAAAAAGAAAACAAAATGACCGTGATCGGGTCACACATAAAAAGAGCAACGGATATCAGCACGTTACCTGTTACAGTAATGTCAGCTGAGGATATTGCCAATACGGCTGCGATTACGGGAGATGATTTGATACGTTCTATCCCACAAATGGGCTCTATTAACTTTGGTGAAACAACTGGTTCGGCAAACGTAAATGGTGCTCGTGGTGACGTAGGCGGTGTTAATTTGCGTGGCTTAGGTCCAAGTAACACTTTAGTATTGTTAAATGGTCGTCGTTTGGTTAATCACCCGGGTACTCAATCAGCAAAATTTGGTGGCAGAGTACCGGTTACGACGGTTAATTCGAATACGTTACCAGTTTCAGGTTTACGTTCGTTAGAAGTGTTACGTGATGGTGCCGCAGCTATATATGGATCTGATGCGATTGCAGGAGTGGTTAATTATGCACTTGACGACGATTATGTTGGTCATAAAGTTAGCTTGAAATATGGTCAATCTGAAGGCACTCCATTAAATGAAACAACCTTTAGTTATTTAGGTGGACTCGAATTTAATGACGGTCGGACAAATCTCACAGGCTCATTAACCGCTTATAAACGTAATGGTATGATGGCAACTGAACGACCCTATTCCGCTAGTCATGACAGACGTAATTACCCTGGTTTACCTGCAGATTTTGTTGGTGATACTCAACTAGATAATAGAAGTTCGGATACGCCTTGGGGTGAATTCGAATCTGCTAGTTTAGGTAGGTTCCACTTACAACCAGATACCTTTGCAGGTTGTGTTGGCTCACCACTTAATGTTGCAGGTGTTTGTGTTGATCAAGGGTCATTAGGTCGTGATTCACGATTTGACCGTGGTACGACTCGTCCCTTAAGTTCAGATGTTGATAGAGTTAATTTATATGCGCATCTTACCCATGAAATTAATTATGATCTTAATTTTTTCTCAGAAGCAATTTATTATACAGCAGAGCTTTCAAATACATCAGAACAAAACCATGGCGGTAGCGCCCATCGCTTTATCGTTTCTGCCGATGCCTTTTATAACCCTTTTGGCGAAGACGTAACTGTTAGAAGGTATCGTCCTGTGAATATAGGTCCGCGTCAAGTCAATGTTGAAGATACTAGTTTCCGGGTTTTAGCTGGTTTAGAAGGCTTTGTGGGCGATTGGGAATGGGAAAGTGCAGCCTTTTACAGTGAAGCAGAAACCGATGATAGCGGAGAGCGTGTAGATGTTAACGCTTTTGTTGCTGCAGTTAATAGTACAACGCAGAACGGTGCTTATAATATTTTTGCTGGTGGCGATGTGAATAACCCAAATACTATTGGCAATATTCCTATACTTCCCACATCACAAACAGACGCATTTACCGCTGTTCAACACAGAATATCAAAAACAAGTTTAGCCTCTGTTGATTTTAAGGCGAGTAACAGCGAGTTATTCTCTGTACCTGCTGGTAATGCAGGTTTAGCTGTTGGGGTTGAATATCGCCATGAATCATTTGAAGATGATAGAGATCCACTTCAAGATGGTACTTTTCCTTTTGTTGATGCAAGTGGTGTCACCAACTTAAGCTCGCTATACGGAAGTAGTGCGACACGCGATTCTAAAGCAGACCGAGATGTATACTCAGCTTACGCTGAAATGCTGATACCATTAATTAATTCAGATAGCCAATATGCTGAAGTACAATTAGCTGCACGTTATGAAAATTACTCTGATGCTGGTGATGCATTAAAACCTAAAGTTGCTTTATTTTGGGAGGTTGCTGAGTGGGTAAGTTTCCGTGCATCCTATGCCGGAGGCTTCAGAGCTCCAGGCTTACAACAAACAACCGAAGATGTGCTACCTCGTCGCTTCAGTGTTAGTGATCCGCTTAATGATAATGACTCTTTTGAAATTATCGAAAATCGTAGTGGTAATGGAAATCTTGTACCAGAAGACGACACTAATATTTCATGGGGAGTTGTTTTAGAACCTAGCGACAATATAACTTTTACCTTTGATAGTTGGACAATTGAACAAGAAGACCTAGTCTCTCTTGTTGCTACAAGCACTTTGGTTAATTTAGATTATATTTCGCGTGTTGATGGTGGTTCAGGTTTTCCTGGTGTGAATCGTGATGCTGATGGTGTACTCCTTTCAATAGACAACAAGTATCAAAATGCTGACAAGCAAGAATTAGAAGGATTTGATATCGGTCTAATCATTGATTTTGAGACAGATTTTGGTAAATTTGAGTTTACTACCAATGCGTCCAAGTTAACTAAATACGACGTTAGTATTGATGCGCTTTCAGCACAAAGTATAGCAGCACAAGCAACTGGTAACTATCCAAACTTAAGTTCAACAACTCCGAGTGGAGTAGGCGACCAAATCATGCGTAATGGTAGCCCGGAATGGAAAGGCAGAGCATCAATTAATTGGAAACTAAATGAATGGGGCGCAGGTATTGCCGCAAAATATGTTAGTGAATTTTTTGATACAAGTACCTATTATGATAATGATGCTGATGAAAGGATCTTCCTTCCTGTTGATAGTTTCACCACCGTTGATGTTTATGCCTCTTATAAATTTGCTGATAGTAGCTCATTAGACGGAATGAAGGTTAGACTTGGTGCTCGAAATATAGGTGATAAAGAACCACCATTAACGGATGACTTCTGGCATGGTTATGCTGGTGACTACCATTCAAACCGCGGTCGTTATGTATACTTGAGTATGAGTAAAGAGTTCTAATCGATTTCCTCCTGGATTTGTTTAAACATGGATGTTGTTTTTAAGGCTCTAAGGAGCCTTTTTTAATTCTTATTTTATGAGAGAAAAATATGTGTCTAAAATATAGTAAATGGTTATTTTCTTTTGTACTACTTTTATCAACAACTAATGTATTTGCATCAAGTTGTGAGTTTGATGAAGTTGTATTCAGTGTAGATTTTCCAACCGCTCGACTAAACGAATGTATTGAAAAAAACAACAGCAGTTACCTATTGAAGGTGAATGCAGAGAATTATCCCGTTAACCATAGTCCTTGGTATGCCTTTAAAGTACAAGCAAATAAAGCAAAAAAAATAAGAATTGCAATCGCTTTTAAAAATGAAAAACCTCGTTATTTTCCGAAAATAAGCCGAGATAAAAAAACATGGCAAGCTATTCCGTTTAAAATAAGAAACAATCAATTAACCTTTAAATTAAGCTTAGATAAGAATCCATTGTTTGTTGCTGGACAAGAAATTATTGATAACGAATTTTATTTATATTGGTTAAAAAATATTGAAAAGTTGAGTGGCAGTAAAATGTCAGTACTAGGTCAATCGACTGAAGAAAGACCAATTTATCAAATACAAAGTAGTAGATCAACCAGTAATGAATGGATAGTATTGACAGGACGAATGCATCCACCCGAAGTAACCGGTGCATTGGCACTTTTCCCTTTTAGTCAAGAACTTCTTCTAGGTAAGGGACTAGCGAGTCAATTTAGAGAAAGATTTAATATTCTGCTGGTTCCGAATCTGAATCCCGACGGTGTAGAGCTTGGGCATTGGCGTCATAATATTAATGGTGTTGATCTCAACCGAGATTGGAAAAATTTCAAACAAAAAGAAACACAATTAGTCCATCAAAAATTACAGTCGATTGTTAAAGATGGCGGTAAGATAGTTTTTGGTATTGATTTTCACTCTACCCAGAAAGACGTTTTCTATACGATGCCGACAGATTATGGAATGAAACCGGCAATGCTTGTTGAAGAGTGGTTAAATGATGTTGCCAAAAAATTGCCTGACTTCAATGTCAGAGTAAAGCCTGGAAGTAGACCTAATAAAGGAATTTTCAAGCAATATATTGCAGATACCTACGGTGTTCAAGCGGTTACTTATGAAACGGCTGATGAAGCGGACCGACAACAAATACAACAAGTAGCCAAAGTTGCAGCGACAACATTCATGGACCATTTGTTAAAAACGCCTAAAAAAGACTTTTAGACTCTGCATCTGACTATCTTAAATCTTAGATTTTGCAATTAGAAAATACTGCGAAGCTAAATTTATTCACTCTTTGGCATAAGACGTTCCTTCATTAAATTAGCACTATTCATTAACATTGCTGAAATGTCCATTGGACCAATAAGAGATGGTGATGGTATTATTTTGCTTTCGATTTTAATACATATTTCACAAGAATAAGTCGATTATAAAAGGATAGTAATTTGTTAAAAAAATCTTTAGAGTAGATAGTTTTAAAATTGGCGAAGGCACAGTTAGTGGTTATATTGCATGTTTCCTAGCATTTTTATCATTTTTAGGAGTGATTGCCTTCCATTTCCCTCAATATCTTACAACGCCAGAGCTTAGGGAAAGTTATGATACCGATGTTATACGGCAAATAATGTTTGTCGCTTTAGTCATTTCAGGTAGTTTAGGACTATTAAATTTTATCAGAAATAAGAATAAAAGGTTAGGAGCATTTGCATGGATATTTATCCTTGCGACTATCTCTTTGGGTGCGCATCAGGTTGAAGTCAAAGAATTTGAGTCTGCCAAATATTATTTGGGTTTGGATTGGTTTATTTTAGATCTATTGGGCTCAACTTTAATCTTTATTTTTATCGAAAAATTAATCCCACATAAAAAAGAGCAAAGTATTTTTAGAGAGGAGTGGAAAGGAGATCTCAATCACTTTTTTATTAACCACCTAATTATTGGATTTGTATTACTATTAACAAATCAATTTGTTCACAAAGGGTTATCTTGGATGGTGATTGATGAAGTTCAACTTTTCGTCAACTCAATGCCATTCGCATTACAAATTTTTGCAGTCATTTTATCAGCCGACATTTTTCAATATTTTACACATAGAGCTTATCATGAAATTCCACTATTCTGGAGCTTCCACGGGGTGCATCACAGTGCTAAAAAAATGGATTGGTTAGCGGGGTCAAGACAACATATTTTAGAATTAATTGTGACACGCTGTTTTGTATTAACGCCTATATTTGTATTAGGTTTTTCTAAAACAGTGATTGATATTTACGTGATCACTGTTGGCCTTCAAGCTGTGTTTAACCACGCTAATGTAAGAATAAACTTTGGCTGGCTACAATATATCATTGTGACACCTCAGTTTCATCATTGGCACCATTCTTCAGATAAAGCCGCTATAGACCGTAATTATGCGGCACATTTTTCCTTTATTGATTATCTATTAGGAACAGCGGTGAAAGGTCAAAAAGAGTGGCCTGATGAGTACGGTGTTGTGGGAGATTATATACCTGTAGGTATGTGGCGTCAGCAACTGTTTCCTTTTCGAAAAAACAAACCTGAATCTAGATGATATTGGAATGAAAGTGTACGAGTATGGTGGTGAACATTGAGACGTCATTGTTGCTGATGTGATGGATTTTATGAGCAAGTGGAAGTAATTCTATTTTCCGTACCCTGGTGGCTCATATCGGTAATGCCCCGTAATTTTGTAACTAAATAACATATCGGATTCTTCTGGTCCTCTACCAATATTATGGATAATTAATCGGCTAACTGATTGTTCATTTTTATTATCGCTAACAATTCCAATATGCGGTAAATTACCTGGAAGATTTTTTTTCGCATTATTAGTTAAAGGAAAACTTTTTCCATGGCGTTTAAAAAAGGTTTGTAGATTTGGTACGCGTCGATGATATATGTTCTTGTCTGGTTTAGTTAATCCCCAAATTCGTTTAGATGGATATGATGAAAAATTATTTACGATATTCTTGTGTACGAGTTGTTGTAAATCCGAGCTAAAGTGCTGTAAGACCGTATTACAACATCTGTGCACACGCCAATGTTGCTAGGCACATCGCCATTTAGATATTGAATAGAAAAATAGGAGCCATCATAGGTTATTTGATGACTCGTACGTTCTTTTGCAGCTTTAACCAAATCATCCTCAAAAGATGCAGAATATGTATTTGATATTGTTATAACAAATAATAATTTTAGCAAATTTTTAATAACGTTTATCACAATTGCTGTTACTTCAAACTCGTTGATTACATAGTTAAGCTAAATTTTTCAATTAGCGAAAGGTATTTTAGCGCTCAAATTTACCGTTTTAGGTGAAAAAATTAATTTTACAATCACTACCTTTCGTAATACGATAACAACTAATGTAATATTAGAGTTCAGGTATCATTAAACATTAAAAATAATACAATAATTTTAAATTATAAACACCTCTCACCTCAAAATGTCAGTCCTAATTGGAAAATAAACTTTGAAGCAATCACAGTCAAGCACGCCAATCATAAAGAAGCTTCAGTGGCAATGCCGAAGAGGGATGTTGGAATTAGACGTTATTCTAATCCCATTCCTAAATGAACACTTTGAAGAATTAAATGATGACTTAAAAGAGATTTTTACGGAATTATTGAAAGAATCTGACCCTGATCTTTACACATGGATAATGGGTTTTGGTCAATGTGAAAATGTCAATTTTAAACCAATAATCCAAATTATTAGAAAGAAGATGTCAATTGCATAGTACGTGAGTATAAACAATACTTCTCCCGTTACTAAAAAAACACCTATACACACAATAGGAAACAGATTAACAAATTATGTTTCGTTTCCTTATTGAGGGGAGGGCTGAAAATAGTACACTCAAAAGTATTGAAAGAGGCTGATCTTGAGCTTTATACCTTGTTATTGGGTTTTGATTTATGTGAGAGTAAATAATTTAATAAAATTGCACAAATAGTAAAAGAAAAATCTCGATAGCCTAACTTGTTAATTACAAACTATACAGGCGTTTGATTCCAAACTATGAAAATAGCATCAAGATTTCCTATCAAAGAGAGTAACGGGTTACTAGCACTTGTAACGATAATTCACTTAGTCGTTTTGATTTTGAGTTTCATAATCATTGAGATTTTATGGCAATTCAGTTTTGCGTTTGCAGGCTTGTTAGTTTCCTATTATTACTCAATTAAACAATTGAAAGAGATTACCCTCGCACCAGACGACTTGTGTTGGACCGGTGATCAATGGCTTGTAACTCTTTTAAATGATAGAAATAAATTGGATTATCGCGAGACTGCTTATTTAAGAATTTTAGCCTCTAGTTGGATAACGAGCTGGTTTAGTCTATTGAAATTTAGAATTGAGTCAATAAATGGTGAAAATACTGAACTTGTCTGGTTTTTTAGTTCTGCTAGTTTAGGTGACAGACTCTACCGAGAGTTATGTTATTTGTGCAAACAAGATCTAAAAGAGCAATCCAAAGAAAATGGCAATAAATGAGGCTAAAAACTCGATATTTATTGCTCTAATTTAGGCTTTTATGGTATAAAGCGCGCCGAGCGGATGAAGTATCATTCTCTCAAAAAATAGGATGACTTAATTACTGTTTAAATAGTTAGGTTGTTTAACTAAATCACACACTATTCGACACAGCTGTCGGGGTGCTCAAAAAGACATGTCTTGATGGGTTCGGCAATTGGGGATAGTGGACGTATAACCCTAAAAGAGTTCTCTTTAAAATAAAAAGACCTCTTAATAATCAGGAGCTTACAATGGCAAAAGTCACAATGCGTGATATGCTACAGGCCGGCGTGCATTTCGGACATCGCACCCGTTACTGGAATCCAAAAATGAAGCCGTACATCTTCGGCGCACGAAACAAAATTCATATTATTAACCTTGAGCAGTCTCTGCCAATGTTTAATGATGCTTTAAATTACCTCAGCTCAGTTGCTGCAAGAAAAGGCAAAATCCTTTTCGTTGGAACTAAGCGTTCTGCCGGTAAAATAGTTAAAGAAGAAGCTAATCGCTGTGAACAGTTTTTTGTAGACAAACGCTGGTTAGGCGGTATGTTGACTAATTTCAAAACGATTCGTCAATCAATTAACCGTTTAAAAGAACTTGAAAAGCAAAGCGAAGATGGTTCTTTTGAAAAGCTAACTAAGAAAGAAGGTTTATTATTAAGCCGCGAAATGACTAAGTTAGAAGCAAGTATCGGCGGAATCAAGAGCATGGGCGGATTACCCGATGTATTGTTTGTTATTGATGCTGACCATGAGCATATTGCTGTAGCAGAAGCTCAAAAATTAGGAATTCCTGTTATTGCTGTTGTTGATAGTAACTCAAACCCTGATGGAGTCGACCATGTGATCCCAGGAAATGATGATGCAATTAGTGCAATCCAACTTTATTTGGGTAGTGCTGCCGATGTTATCATTGAAGCTCGTCAAGCAATTGCGACTGAAGCTGCTGATATGGCAAAATCAGCGGAAGTTGTTGAAGAGTCTGCAAAAGTAGAAGCTCCAGCTAAAGCTGATAAACCTGTAAAAGTAAAAAAATCAGTTAAAAGCGTCTTAGAAAAAGCAACAGAAAAAGCGGAAACAGCTGAAGTAGAAGAGACTACACCTTCTAAAGAAGAAAAAGCTGCAGAGTAATTTGCATCTGATGTTCTGAATTAGGTAAAGGGGGCAATGCCCCCTTATTTTTAACCTGATTTTTTAAAACTAGTATTTAAAACTAGTAATTGAAATTGGTATTGGAGAATCGAATAATGGCTATAACAGCTGCTCAAGTAAAAGAATTGAGAGAAAGAACCGGCGCAGGCATGATGGAATGCAAAAAAGCGTTAGTAGAAACTGATGGAAACATCGAAACAGCTATCGACAACATGAGAAAATCTGGCGCGGCTAAAGCGGAAAAGAAAGCGGGTCGTGTTGCTGCTGAGGGTGTGATTGTTGCACAAACCAGCGAAGATGGTAGTTATGCCGTTATTGTTGAAATTAATAGTGAAACAGATTTTGTTGCTCGAGATGATAGTTTTAAAGCTTTCACCTCTTCAGTTGTTGGTACTGCACTAGCTAATAAAACTGAAACAATTGATGCTTTAAATGCTTCAACTATTGCTTCCGGTGAAACTGTTGAACTGGCAAGAACAAATCTTATCGCAAAAATCGGCGAAAATATTACTGTTCGAAGAGTTAAATTGATTAACGTGACAGATGGTTGTATCGGAACTTATATTCATGGTGGAAGAATTGGTGTTGTTGTAGCGCTTAAAGGCCGTGATATAGAGCTTGCAAAAGATATTGCAATGCACTCCGCGGCAACAAATCCTCAGTTTGTAACGCCCGAAGAAATTTCTGAAGATGTGTATAATCGTGAAAAAGAAATATTTACAGCACAAGCAATAGCTAGTGGCAAACCGCCGGAAATTGCTGAAAAAATGGTAGTTGGACGTATGCGTAAATTTGCTGCTGAAGTTTGCTTAGTGGGACAACCTTTCGTAAAAGATCCTTCTACAACGGTTGGTGATTTACTAAAATTAAAATCTGCTGAAGTTGCAAGCCTTGTTCGTTTAGAAGTTGGCGAAGGTATTGAAAAAGTAGAAGATGACTTTGCTGCTGAAGTAATGGCTCAAGTTAAAGGTTAATCGTATAGTTCCTCTGTTTATCTCTAAAGTGCTGCATTAAAAGCTAAACTTTAGAGGTAACTAGAATAATGGTTAAATCTATTTATTTAGGTAACAAAAGATAAGAGGGTCATCAAATCATGCCAAGTTCATCACCGACTAAAAAGAGTAAACGTATACTTCTTAAATTAAGCGGTGAAGCCCTTATGGGGGAAGAGTCTTTTGGTATTGATCCTGGTATGCTTGGTCGAATCGCGGAAGAAATTAAAACGATTTTAGATCAAGGTATACAAGTTGGTTTAGTCATTGGTGGTGGAAACCTTTTTCGTGGTGAAAAATTAGCCAACGCGGGAATGAATCGCGTAGCTGGCGACCATATGGGAATGCTGGCAACAGTTATGAACTCACTCGCAATGCAGGATGCTTTAGAGCGAATTAAAGTGGGAACTCGAGTCATGTCCGCAATATCTTTAACAGGTGTTTGTGAAGATTATGATCGTCGATTTGCGATTCGTTTTATGGAAGAATCCCAAGTCGTTATTTTTACCGCAGGAACAGGTAACCCATTCTTTACGACGGATACTGCCGCTTGTTTAAGAGGTATTGAAATAGATGCCGATGTTATATTGAAGGCGACAAAAGTTGATGGTGTTTTCTCAGCAGATCCAAATAAAGACCCTGATGCAACTAAATATGATAGTTTGACTTACAATGAAGTTATTCGTAAAGAGTTGGCGGTTATGGATTTAACTGCTTTTTGTTTGGCTCGGGATCACAAGAAATCAATTCGTGTTTTTAATCTAAATAAACCTGGCGCTTTAATCGACGCTGTTGTCAATGAAAATGTAGGTACTCTTATTCATTGTTAGAATCGATTAACAATATTAAGTCAAAAATAATATGAAAATGGGTACGAACAAATGATTAATGAAATTAAAGATGACGCACAATCCAGAATGGATAAGAGTATTGAATCTTTTCGTGTAAGTTTGCAAAAAATTCGTACTGGTCGAGCCCATCCAAGTTTACTTTCACATTTAAGTGTATCTTATTACGGTATTGATACACCTTTAACCCAAGCGGCAACTATTTCTGTTCAAGATTCTCGTACTTTAGTCGTACAACCTTTTGAAGCTTCTATGGTACAAGCTGTAGAAAAAGCGTTAATGGAATCTGATTTAGGTATTACTCCGAATACTGCGGGGAGCGTTATTAGATTACCATTGCCAGCTTTGACAGAAGAGCGTCGTAAAGACATGACAAAAATTGTTAGAAGTGAAGCCGAGGCCGCTAAAGTAGCGTTAAGAAATATTAGAAGAGATTCAAATTCAACTTTAAAAGAATTAGAGAGTGAAAAAGAAATTAGCGAAGACGAATTACATAAAGCCGAAGATAATGTACAAACAATTACCGATATTCATGTGAGAAAAATAGACGAAATGTCTGCGGTAAAAGAAAAAGAGTTAATGGAAATATAGTTTAATTTAGCCATTTTTTTCTACGCCGTGTTATGGAGAATAACGCGGCGTTATTCTTTTAATCATTTAGTAATTATTTTAAGGTTTATATTTGATGAGTAGTCACGATACACCAAACCATATTGCTATCATCATGGATGGTAATGGTCGGTGGGCTCAACAAAGAAATAAAAAGAGAACTTTTGGTCATAAAGCTGGCGTTGAAAAAACACGAGAGATTGTTGAAGCTTGTGCTGCAAGAGGCGTTAAATCCCTCACTCTTTTTGCTTTTAGTAGTGAGAACTGGGGAAGACCTGAAGATGAAGTCAGTTATTTAATGGAGTTATTTGTTTTAGCATTGAAACGCGAAGTGAAAATGCTGAATAAAAACAACGTTAAGTTAAAGTTTATAGGAGATGTTGCAGGGTTTAATGAAAAGCTTCAAAAAAGCATTAAAGACGCAGAAAAGCAAACTGAATCAAATTTTGGTTTAGAGTTAAATATTGCGGCTAATTATGGTGGACGTTGGGATATTGTGAATGCGGTTAATTTATCTATTTCAGAAGGTAATTCTAAAAAAACTATTACCGAGTCATTAATTGAGAAAAACTTAAGTACATGTCATTTACCTGAACTTGATTTAATGATTAGAACCGGCGGCGAGAAAAGAATTAGTAATTTTTTAATTTGGCAAGCCGCATATGCTGAGCTGTATTTTAGTGATAAATTATGGCCGGATTTTGATTCAACTGAATTGGATTATGCAATTACTGATTACAAAGCAAGACAAAGGCGCTACGGAAAAACTGGAGAGCAACTTGAAACACCAGACTTTGAATTACCAGATCATGAAATGTTGAATCCTGATGGTAACAAGTCAAACGATGACCAGGTGAGATAACAATGTTAAAGCAGAGAGTCATTACCGCACTATTTCTTCTACCAATATTAGCCGTCATTTTATTCTATGTTCGGATAGAATACTTCACCGGAATAATTCTAGTTTTAGTTTATTTTATGGCGCAAGAGTGGTTTAAATTGTGCGGCCATTTAAATTCAACATCGCGTTCTTTATATGCCGTTTTAGTAAGTATTTGTTGTTTGTCTGTTTGGTATTTTAGTGAATCACTGATGTTTTGGCCATCACCTAGCTGGCCACATGTTATAAATATTTCAACGGGTGATTTACCTTTAATGGTATTGCTAATATCGGCTATATTATTATTACTTTGTTTCTTTATAGTATTAACCTATAGCCGTAACAATCGATGGTGGCGGATTTTTGCATTACGAGAGTTCATAGGTGTTTCATTATTAACAGCGTTCTTTGTTTCATTTATCTGCATACGGCAAACTGATTACCCTTTAATGGGAGATGGTAGTTTCGCATATGGTGGGGCATTAATTCTTTTTATGTTTTTAATCATTTGGGCTGCGGATGTTGGAGCCTATTTTGTAGGCAAACAGTTTGGTAAAACGAAGTTAACAACAGTCAGTCCAAATAAAACTTGGGAAGGGGTTATCGGCGGACTAATTTTTAGTTTCCTTGTGGGTTGGTTTGGAATTGACTATTTGTCGTTAAGAGTTGATAACAAAATGACTTATTTAATAGTGGTCGCATTGTTAGGTATTATTTCAGTTTATGGTGATCTATTTGAAAGTGCCCTAAAACGAACCGCTAATATAAAAGATTCTGGAAATGTTTTACCGGGGCATGGCGGGTTGTTGGATAGACTTGATAGTACTATTGCGGTTGCTCCGATTTATTTTTTAAGCTTTAGTTATTTTGAGTGGTTTAATGCTTAACGCCGCTCAAAATATAAAGACTCAGGATTTAAAGCCACAAAGAGTTTGCATTTTAGGTGCAAGTGGTTCAATTGGCACCAGTGCGCTTGAAGTCATAAAAAAGAATAATCAGTTATATAAAATTTCTGTATTAACAGCAAATACTAATGTTGATAAATTATTTGAACAGTGTCTTAATTTTCATCCTGATTATGCGGTTATGGCATGTGAAGATTCTGCAAAAAAACTTCAAGTTAAAATCTCAGCTGAAAACCTTTCAATAAAAGTGCTAGCGGGTAGGCAAGCAATAATCGAATCACCTTCGCTGGCAGATAGTGAAATAGTTATTGCATCAATTGTTGGTGCTAAAGGTTTAGAGCCAACTCTTACGGCTGTGAAATTAGGTTTGAAAGTATTACTAGCCAATAAAGAAGCATTAGTCATGAGTGGCAAGCTTTTTATGCAGGCGGTTAAAGATTTTGGAGCGACTTTATTACCCGTTGATAGTGAACATAATGCTATTTTTCAGTCTTTACCTACACCGGGCTTAAAAGCTGAAATCAATTTGAATGGTGTCTACAAAATATTACTAAGCGGTTCAGGTGGTCCTTTTTTAAACACGCCAATCGAGCAATTAGAAAGTAAGACACCCGATCAAGCATGCGCTCATCCTAATTGGAATATGGGACGAAAAATTTCAGTTGATTCCGCTACTATGATGAACAAGGGACTTGAGCTAATCGAAGCTTGTTATATGTTTGATGTAACTGTTGATGATATCGATATTGTGATCCATCCGCAGAGTATTGTTCATTCGATGGTTTCCTATTTAGACGGATCAGTGATTTCGCAAATGGGTAACCCGGATATGAAAACGCCGATTGCTCATTGCTTAGCTTGGCCAAATAGAATTCCTGCCAATGTAAAGCCTCTCGATTTTTTTAATATTGCAAACTTGGAATTTTTACCGCCCGATTACGTAAGATACCCCTGCTTATCTTTAGCGAAACAAGCATTAAATATTGGAAAAAGCGCACCTTGTATTTTGAATGCCGCCAATGAAGTCGCTGTTGCCTCCTTTTTAGAAGATAAAATAGCGTTTACTGATATTGCAATTGTTATAAAAAATGTATTAGAACAATCGAATTTTACAAAAATGAAAAGCATTGAAGACGTGATTGAAGTCGATATAGACGCTCGTAAATTAACCGAGAATGTTATTAAAGATTTACCAGGAGAGCATTAGTGGATGTTTTGTGGAATTTATTTGCTTTTGTCATTGCACTCGGTGTTTTAGTCTCTATTCATGAATATGGGCATTTTTGGGTTGCACGTAAACTCGGAGTCAAAGTGTTAACCTTTTCAGTTGGCTTTGGTAAACCTCTGTTAGAGAAAACCGGTAAAGACGGTGTTCGTTATGTGCTTGCTGCCATACCATTAGGCGGTTATGTGAAAATGCTGGATGAACGGGAGGCACCAGTTAAAGCTGAAGATGTTTCTATGGCTTTCAATCGTCAATCTGTTTGGACTCGAATAGCAATTGTTCTGGCTGGCCCTGTAGCTAATTTTTTATTGGCTATTGCACTTTATTGGATTGTTTTCATCTCTGGACAAAATGCCATTGTGCCAGTAGTCGGTGATATATCTGACTCTAGCATTTCTGGAAAAGCAGGATTAACTTATCGCGATCGGATCGTTTCCGTTGATGGCTATCCCGTTACTACCTTGCAGGATATGACTCTCAAGCTCATTGCAAGAATAGGTGAAAAAGGGCATGTTGAATTTGAGGTTAAGCAATACAACCCATCTTCATCGATGAGCCATTCGACGACTAGAAAACTGCAGCTCAATATTGAACAATGGCAAGTTGATAATGTAAAACCAGAGGTGATGCATTCTTTAGGGATCTATCACTTTTTGGAGTTTAGTGAGTTTGGTGGTGTACAATCTGGTGGTGCTGCTGATAAAGCCGGAATTAAAGTTGGCGATCAACTTCTATCTATCGACGGAATAAAAGCAAATTTATGGCAAGATATGGCGAAAATTCTTGCCACATCGGCGGGTAAAGAGGTTAAAATAGAAATTAGCAGAAATGGTGAACTGATACTCATTCCTGTAGTCATAGGTTCGCAGGTTATTAATGGCGAGACAATAGGTTTACTTGGCGTAGAGCGTAATTTTAAACCGTTTTTGATAAAACAAGAATATGGTGTAATTGAATCTCTTGGTAAGGCAGTTAATAAAACGTATGACATGATCGAGTTAACCACTCGGGTCTTTGTAAAGTTATTTTCCGGTGAAATATCGGTAAAAAGTTTAAGTGGTCCGGTATCCATTGCAAAGGGAGCTGGGGAAAGTGCAGATATTGGCTTGATTAGTTTTTTATTATTTGTTGCGGGAATTAGTGTTAATCTAGGTTTTATTAACTTACTACCTATCCCTATGTTAGATGGAGGCCATTTATTATACTTTTTTATAGAATTGGTAAAAGGAAAGCCTCTTACCGAACGAACTCAAGAAGTTGGGTTACAAATTGGAATGATGATGGTATTTGCTTTAATGGCATTTGCTATTTTTAATGATTTTTCACGAATATAAAAATATATTAATAAGAAGTTGTTTATAGATGCGAAATAAGATTTACAAAAAACTATTTTTGAAAACGTTATCCTTGTTTGCGATTACGACCTCTGTCATTTCACACAGTGGTATTGCTAGCGAGTCCCTAAGCACTAATTCCGGCGACAGCTTTATTGTTGAGGAAATTAATGTTGATGGTCTTCAAAGAATGGAGTTGGGAACCTTCTTCAACATGCTACCGTTGCAAGTAGGTGAAGAATTAGACGTTTCACGTATCCCCTTGATTGTCCGAACATTATTCGCAGCGGAATCTTTTGATGATATCCGTTTATTTAGAGATGGAAATAACTTATTAATTGACGTTATAGAACGTCCAACGATATTAGATATTACTATTGATGGTAATAGCGATATAAAAACTGAACAAATTCTTGAAGCTATGAAAGGTGCGAGTTTTGCAAAAGGTGAAATATATAACCCTTCTGCTATTAAGAATATTATTGGTGGTATGCAAGATCAATACTTCTCTCATGGTAAATACTCTGTTCAAATTACTTCAAAAATATTAAGACGTTCAAGAAACCGTGTCATTGTTGAGTTTGAAGTAAAAGAAGGAGATCCTGCTAAAATTGAGTCGATTAAAATAGTTAATAATCAATTATTTTCCGATGAAGAATTACTTGATCAATTCGAATTATCGACAGGTGGTTGGTTCTCTGTTTTCACTAGTGATGACCAATATGCGAGAGAAAAATTATCAGGTGATTTAGAGACTATGCGCTCTTATTATCTCGATCGCGGATATTTAAAATACAATGCAGTCTCCACGCAAGTTTCTATATCACCTGACAGAAAAGGAATCTATATAACGGTTAATGTTGATGAAGGTGATAAATTTACAGTCGCAGATATTAAATTTAGTGGTGATTTAATACTAGAAGAAAAACGATTAAAACAATTAATGCCTTTAATTAATGGTGATACCTATTCCGCTGCAGCGATTTCTTTTGCTGAAGAGCAAATTAAAGCGAGTTTAGGGTTCTTTGGCTATGCATTTGCAAAGGTGACAACTAGGCCTGAAGTTAAAGAAGGTACAAGTAAAGTTGATTTAAATATCTATGTAGATCCTGGTATGAAAGTCTATGTTGATAGAATTAATTTTACTGGGAATGAAACGACTAATGATGAAGTGTTAAGACGAGAGTCTAGATTAATGGAGTCAGGGGCTTTATCTACGAATCAAGTCGAAAGAACTAAAATTAGACTACAAAGGTTAAGTTATATCGAAGAAGTTGAAGTTGAAACACCAAAAGCTGAAGATAAAGAAGACAGGGTGAATATCGATTACAAAGTAAAAGAGCGCTCTGCTGGTACAATTAGTGGTGGTCTAGGTTACGGCTCAACCTATGGTTTGTCAGTTAATGCAAATGTAAGTCATAATAACTTTTTAGGCTCTGGAAAAAACATTGGTTTTGCGATCAATAAGAATAAATTTTCCACCAGTTATACTGCAAATTACTTTGACCCTTACTTTACTTTGGATGCGATAGGTTTTGGCGCGAGTGCGAGTTATCGTACAACGGATTACGGTAGTATTAACATTGCAGCTACGTTATTAGATACTATTTCACTTGATTTTAATGCAGGTTACCCTGTAGATGAAATTACGCGATTAAATTTTGGATTGGGTATACAAACAAATGATCTTGAAGCGAATGGTCGTCTATCAGACCAGATATCTGATTTTTTCTTTCAAAGTAATCAAAATGTTAGAGAAAATCCATTTTTGTCGTATGATTTACTTAAGTTTTCTTTCGGTGTTTCAATAAATAGCTTAAACAGAGGTATTTTTCCTGACAGAGGTATTAAACAATCTTTTGCATTCAGTGGAGCTGTGCCTGGTAGTGATATTGAGTTCTATAAGTTAGATTATAATTTCGATTATTATATTCCATTTTCTCCTGGCTGGTCTTTATTAAGTAGAGTCAAACTATCTTATGGAGATGGTTATGGAAAAAATACTGAATTGCCCTATTTTGAAAATTTTTATGCGAGTGGAGCATCAAGTGTGAGAGGTTTTGAGCGTAATACAATAGGTCCTAAAGAAATATTTAGAAATCAAACTGCTGTATCTGGAGGCACTGCAATTGACGATTTTGGTAACTCTACATCAATTCAATTTTTAGGTGATGATATCAGCGTGGGTCGTCGAAGCGTTGGTGGGAACGCAAAGGCTTTAGCTAGTTTAGAACTTATTTTTCCAGTACCTTTTGCGGAAGCAAGTAATTCTGTTAGAACAAGCTTTTTTGTTGATGTCGGTAACCTTTGGAATACGAAATATGATCCTGCTCGATATGATGGATTAACTTTCAACACTTCAAATGGATACACAGAGTTGCCTGATTTCTCAAAAGCTAGTAACTACAGAGCCAGTACAGGCTTATCGCTACAGTGGTTATCTCCTATGGGGCCATTAATTATAAGTTTGTCTAAAACATTAAAAAGCTATGAAGGTGATGAGAGAGAAGGTTTCGCTTTTAATGTAGGTCAGACTTTTTAGTTAATATACTAAACCGTAGTTAAAACTCCGAACAGATATAGGATTTTTCTAATTTTTAAGGTAGAATTGTCTGTTCAAAAATTAGTTGGCCTTGTGTAATAATTAGCTAGCAAGGTTTTTACGTCGAGTTATTAAAAGTAAGGGTGTTAAAATGTTTAAAAAAATTATATTTGTTTTAGTTTCAATCAGTTTATCTATTGCAAGTGTTGGTGCTGCTGAATTAAAGATCGGAACCGTTGATCTACAGAAAATATTTGCAGGCGCACCACAAAGAACTATTATAGTTGATAAAATTAAAAAGCAGTTAGAAGATAAAAGTAATGCACTTAAAACATTGGCTGAGCTAATTGAGAAAACACAAGTTGATGCAAAACGTGACGCTCCGACAATGACAGATGAGCAGAAAATTAGTGTACAACGTGAATTACAAGAAATGTCAACTAAAGCTCAATCGATGCAAAAAAATCTTCAAGAAGATTTCCAACGAGCTCAGCAGGTAGAAGGTCAAAAACTGCAGGAAAAAATTAATCAAACGATTCAGAAAATTGCAAAAGCTGAAAAATTTGACTTAGTCTTGAGAAGTGAAACTATCGCCTTTCAAACTGGCTCTTTAGATATTACTAATAAAGTTATTACTGTTCTAAGTAACCCTGCTGGCTAATAATATAGTTCATTAAATTTAATCAATGGATAAAGCTCAATGCTAACTTTAGCAGAAATTGCCAATAAGGTATGTGGTGAACTAGTTGGCGATGAAGCACATCTAATATCTAAAGTTTCTTCTTTAGATATAGCAAAAAGTACTGAAATCTCATTTCTAAGTAATATTAAACTTGAATCTGAATTGAACATAACCCAAGCGGGTTGTGTTCTAGTTTCTAAAGCTTATTTTAAACAGCACCTTTCCCAGAAGCTCATTAGTGATACTAGTGAGAATATTAATTTGCATGATAATAGAAGAAAAAATTTTATTGTTTGTGAAGATCCTTATTTAGCTTTTGCTCTGGTGAGTCAGTTGTTTGATAGCACACCGAAACCAGCTTATGGAATAAGTGATAAAGCCAATATTTCAGACTCTGCAAAAATTGGTGATTCTGTATCAATCGCTTCAGGTTGTTCAATAGGGGCTAACGTCATAGTTGCTGATAATGTTTCTATTGGCGCAAATGTTGTTATTGGCGAGGGTGTGACAATTGGTGCTAATAGTATTATCTATCCTCTGGTTAGTATTTATCCCAATACAAGTATTGGAGAGAACTGCATTTTTCACTCGAGTTGCGTGATTGGAAGTGATGGTTTTGGATATGCTAATAATAAGGGATTATGGGTAAAAATACCTCAAACGGGTGGTGTAGTCATTGGGAATAAGGTTGAAGTTGGTGCTAACAGTTGTATTGATAGAGGTGCACTGAGAGATACTATTATAGGTGACGGTGTAAAAATCGACAATTTATGTCATATAGCGCATAATGTCGATGTCGGCGAAAACACTGCTATGGCAGCATTTACTGGAATTGCAGGAAGTTCCACAATCGGTAAAAACTGTACATTTAGCGGTCGTTCTTCCATTATTGGGCACTTAAGTATTGCCGATAAAACACATTTAACCGCAGGAACCTTAGTTAATAAATCGAATAAAGAAGCGGGTGTTTTTTCATCCGGTACCGGCGCACAAGATAATAAACTATGGCGAAAAAATGTCGCACGCTTCAAACAACTTGATCAGCTTGCAAAACGCATTCGCTTTTTAGAAAAACAATTACTGAATAAAAATGAAAAAAAATAATTACTTAGACTGAACTCAAGAGAATATAAAAATGAGCGAAGAAAATAATCAAATGTCCACGTTAGATATTCACGAGGTAATGAAGCATTTACCTCATCGTTATCCATTTCTTCTTGTCGATAGAGTAACTGATTATAAAGTTAATGATTATCTTTATGCGTTAAAAAATATTACTTATAATGAACCTTGTTTTACTGGACATTTCCCAAATAGGCCGGTCATGCCTGGGGTATTAATTTTAGAGGCTTTAGCTCAGGCAACTGGCATTTTGGCTTTCAAAACATTAAATGAATTACCTGATGATAACTCCCTTTATTATTTTGTAGGGATTGATAAAGCGAGATTTAAAAAACCTGTTGAACCGGGTGACCAAGTGGAATTAAAAGTTAAACTACTGAAGAGAAAACGAACAATGTGGAAGTTTAACGCGGAAGCTCTTGTTGATGGTCAAGTTGTTTGTTCTGCAGAGTTAATGTGCTCTAAACAGACGATTGCATAATAAAGCATTTATATTAAGGTATAGTTAATAAGGCATCGTCATGACTTCAATTTTAATTCATCCATCTGCAGTCATTCATCCAGATGCTCAATTAGCCGATAATGTTAGCGTTGGTCCTTTTTCGGTCATTGAAAAAAATGTCAGTATTGATGAGGGGACTATTGTCGGTCCTCATGTTGTTATTAATGGCCATACAAATATTGGTAAAAATAATCACTTTTATCAATTCTCATCTATCGGTGAAGCTAATCAAGATAAAAAATATAACGGCGAACCAACTAGAACAGAAATTGGTGATAACAATATAATTCGGGAGTCTTGCACAATCCACCGGGGGACAACTCAGGATCATCAAGTAACAACAATAGGATCAAACAACCTCTTAATGGCTTATACTCATATCGCACACGATTGTATGCTGGGTGATCATATTATTATCGCGAACAGCTCAAACATCGCTGGGCATGTTCATATTGATGATTGGGCAATTTTAGGTGGTTTTTCAGGAGTACATCAATTTTGCAGAATAGGGGCACATGCTTTTCTAGGAATTAGAAGTCATATTACTCAGGATATCTTGCCATTCGTTCTTTTTGCTGAAGGCTCACCTCGTTCCATCAATGCAGAAGGCATAAAACGAAGAGGATTTAGCCAAACTGAAATCAGTCTATTAAAAAAGGCATACCGTTTAATCTTTAGACAAGGACTTAAAATAGCTGAGGCTGTCAACGCCATTGCAGCTCTCGATAATAACTCACCTTCCCTAAAGCTTGTCACTGAATTTATAGAAAAATCCGAACGTGGCATTGCTCGTTAATTTCCATTCTACTTTACTTGTTCACTGCTTAGCAAAATGCTGATTTATATTGTTGCGGGTGAAACATCTGGAGATATTTTGGGCGCCGGTTTGATGAAGTCTCTCAGGGCGCGTTTCCCTGAAGTTTTGTTTAAAGGAATTGGTGGGCCGTTAATGCAAGCCCAAGGTCTCGACTGCTTTTATCCTTTTGAGCGCTTATCGGTGATGGGCATTGTTCCAATTTTGACCCGCTATTTTGAACTTGTAAAAATGAGAAAGCGATTAAGAAATAAAATTATTGAAGATCAAGCGGATTGTTTTATAGGGATTGATGCACCGGTATTTAATACTGATCTGGAATTTCAGTTAACCCAAAGAGATATCACCTGTGTTCATTATGTTAGTCCATCGGTTTGGGCATGGCGTGAAAGTAGAATTTTTAAAATTGTTAAAAGTGTACGGTTAATGCTTTGCCTTTTTCCTTTTGAACTACCTATCTATAAAAAACATAAATTGCCTGCTGTTTGTGTAGGTCATCCTCTAGCCGATGAAATCCCGATAGAGCCTAATGTGCTTGAAGCGCGAAATAAACTTAAACTTCTGGAAGGTGCGCAGTATCTGGCAATCTTACCTGGCAGCCGGGGCAGTGAGACTAAATTTCTGATTGAACCGTTTATAGAGACAGCAAGAAATCTTAAAACACAAAATCCTAAACTAAACTTTATTATTCCTTGTGCAAATAATAAACGACGTCAGCAAATTGAAAAGTATCTCATTGAGAATAATGTTGTTCTTGATATTTTATTGATTGATGGTCAATCACGAGACGTTATGTTGGCTTCGGATGCCGTTCTGTTGGCTTCTGGTACCGCGACCTTAGAAGCAATGTTATTGAAAAAACCAATGATCGTCGCTTATAAAGTGTCGGTTTTTAGTTATTTTATTTACAGTAGACTCTTAAAAATAAAAAACTTTGCGCTACCAAATTTATTAATGGAAAAAAATCAGAATTGCAGCACTAATAATCTAGTAAAAGAATTTATGCAAGATGAATGTACTGTAGCTAATTTAACTGAAGCTTTAAACGATCTGCTTATCAATAACAATAAATCAAATGATCTTATTAACAAGTTTAGGGAAATTCATTTATCTTTAAAGAAAAATGGAAATGAAATTGCCGCGAATGCAATTGCTAAGCTTTTACAAAACAAACAAGATTTAAAGTGAATTTTAAAACTTATGACGAAAAAATTAACAGCAGGTGTTGACGAAGTAGGTAGAGGTCCTTTAATTGGTGCAGTGGTTGCTGCCGCCGTAATTCTTGATCCCAAAAATCCGATTGAAGGTTTAACCGATTCAAAAAAACTGACAGAAAAAAGACGTGAAGAACTCACTATATTAATTAAAGAAAGAGCATTAAGCTGGTCAATTGGACGAGCCGAAGTAGAAGAAATTGATGAAATAAATATTCTTCAAGCTAGCATGCTTGCAATGAAACGAGCAGTGGAAGGTTTGGATCTGCAACCTAAACATTGTTTGATTGATGGTAATAGATGTCCCGATTTAACTTGTACTAGTGAGGCCATTGTAAAAGGGGATTTAAAGGAGCCTGCAATCGGCGCGGCATCAATCATAGCGAAGGTTGCTAGAGATAATGAAATGAAAGAATTAGATAAGGTGTATCCTGGTTATGGTTTGGCTAAACATAAAGGATATCCAACTAAACAACATATGCAGGCAATCATTGACTTAGGAATAACACCTATTCATCGTAAAAGTTTTGCGCCAGTCAAACGAGTCATCGAAGGCTTGAATTCAATAGGAAATAAAGTTTAGAACAATATGGATATGCTAATCTCTACTAAAGAACCTAGTAATTCTTCCCAGTTTGTTCATTTGAGAATGCATTCTGAATATTCTATGGTAGATGGAATTTGTAGGATTGGACCTACAGTTGAGCAAGTTGTAGAACAGAATATGCCGGCGATAGCATTAACTGACCATGTTAATTTTTGCGGCTTGATTAAATTTTATAAAGCTTGTCGTAGTAAAGGGCTTAAACCAATCGTTGGAGTTGATCTCGTTGTTAGAGATGAAGAAAAAGAGAATGAAAATTTTCGCGTAACAATACTCTGTATGAATGATGAAGGGTATTTAAACGCTAAAATACTCGTTTCTAAAGCCTATCAAGAAAATCAACATCGCGGCGTTCCAATGGTTAATAAAAGTTGGTTTAAAGAACGTAATAAAGGCCTCATTTTATTATCGGGTGGAAAAGATGGCGATGTCGGAAAAGCATTATTATCAGGAAATCATCAAGAAGCCGCTGATTGTGTCGGATTTTGGCAACACTATTTTCCTGAACGATATTATATAGAACTGCAACGAACTCAACGCATGGGAGAGGGGGATTATATTCATTCAGTAGCTGCCTTTGCTCAAGGTTCAGGTACGCCTGTTGTTGCCACTAATGAAGTGTGTTTTTTAAATGAAAAAGATTTTGATGCGCACGAAATTCGAGTATGCATTAATCAGAGTCGCGTTTTGGATGATCCTAGAAGACCTAAGTGTTACTCAAACCAGCAATATTTAAAATCACCAGCGGAAATGGTTGAGTTATTTAAAGACATTCCTGAGGCAATTGAAAATACTTTACAGATTGCAAAACGCTGTAATTTAAGCCTCCATCTAGGCGAGTATTTTTTACCAAATTATCCGATCCCAGATGGCTTTACAATAGAAGAATATTTTTGTCAATTGAGTGAAGACGGGTTAGAAAAACGTTTAGACTTTTTATTTAAAAGAAACTCTAAAAGTTTTTCGGAGTTACGAAAACCTTACGATGAACGGTTAAAAATAGAGTTAGATGTGATTAACCAAATGGGGTTCCCCGGTTATTTTTTAATCGTCGCGGACTTTATTCATTGGAGTAAAAATAATGGCGTGCCAGTTGGTCCAGGCCGAGGCTCAGGTGCCGGTTCATTGGTTGCATACGCACTCGATATTACCGATTTAGATCCTTTAGAGTATGAGTTATTATTCGAAAGGTTTTTGAACCCCGAACGGGTTTCTATGCCCGATTTCGATATTGATTTTTGTATGGACGGGCGCGACCGCGTTATTGACTATGTTGCCGATAAATACGGCAGAAATAGTGTTTCCCAAATTATTACCTTTGGAAGACTGGCTGCAAAAGCAGTTATCAAGGATGTTGGAAGAGTTCTCAGTCAGCCTTATGGTTTTGTAGATAAAATTTCAAAATTAATCCCTTTTGAAGTCGGTATGAACCTCGCAAAAGCATGGGAGGCCGAGCCAGAAATTCGCTCAAGATATGAGTTAGAAGAAGAGTTTCAAGCACTTTGGGACATGGCAAAAAAATTAGAAGGTATTACTAGAAATGCGGGTAAGCATGCTGGTGGAGTGGTTATATCTCCATCTGACTTGACGGATTTTTCTGCACTTTATTGTGATGAGTCAGGCGGTGGTTTAGTAACTCAGTTTGATAAAGACGATGTAGAGACTGCTGGGTTAGTGAAATTCGATTTCTTGGGTCTAAGAACATTAACCATTATTGATTGGGCACTGGACACTATTAACGCACTTCCAGAAAATCAAGATAGTCCGATTGCGATAGATTCAATTGATTTAGAAGATCCTAAAGTTTATCAAATGTTAAAAGAAGGTAAAACTACAGCAGTTTTCCAGCTTGAATCTAGAGGAATGAAAGAGCTTATTAAAAAGCTATTACCAAGTTGTTTTGAAGATATTATTGCTCTGGTAGCCTTGTTTAGACCTGGACCATTAGGCTCTGGTATGGTCGATGATTTTATAGCGAGAAAGCATGGTAAACAAGAAGTTGCTTATCCACATGCTGACTATCAACACGAAGATTTAGAGCCCGTTTTAAAACCAACTTACGGGATAATTTTATACCAAGAACAGGTTATGCAAATCGCTCAAGTATTGGCTAACTTTACATTAGGTGGCGCTGATTTATTACGTCGAGCAATGGGAAAGAAAAAAGAAAGTGTCATGCAAGAACAACGTCTTATTTTTATGGAAGGCGCAAAGAATAGAGATGTTGATGCAAACTTAGCCGGACATATTTTTGATCTAATGGAAAAATTTGCAGGCTATGGTTTTAACAAATCTCATTCAGCGGCTTATGCTTTAGTTTCTTATCAAACGGCTTGGTTAAAGACTTTTTATCCCGCTGCTTTTATGGCTGCTGTAATGTCTGCGGATATGGATAACACTGAAAAAGTGGTTACCTATGTAGATGACGGAAAAGCAATGGGATTGGAAATTTTACCACCTGATGTTAATAGAGGAGATTATAAATTTACTATTGATGGTCCCATAACAATTATTTATGGTATTGGCGCAATTAAAGGTGTCGGCGAATCTGCTATTGAATCCGTTGTAGAACAAAGAAAGAAAGATGGCGACTTTAAAGACCTTTTTGATTTTTGTAATCGGATTGATTTAAAAAAAGCAAATAGAAGAAGTCTAGAAGCAATGATCCGAGCAGGAGCGTTAGATAAATTAGTTGGTGCGGGTCCTGAATCGAGCCGAGCAACATTGATGGCGACTTTAGATAGAGCTGTTAAAAGCGCTGAGCAATTCAAGCGTAATGAGGCGCTAGGGCAAAATGATTTATTTGGCACTCCATCTGAAGAGGATGCTGAGCAAAGTATAGAATATGCAGTAGTGCGACCTTGGCCTCAGAGTAAAGTATTAGATGGAGAAAGAGAAACCTTAGGATTGTATTTAACCGGGCATCCTATTGATCAGTATTTACCAGAAATTAGAAAATTTTGTGACTTGCGACTAAGTAGCCTACAACCGACTCGGCGCGGAGATCATGTTTTGGTGGCAGGCCTAATTATTAATGTACGAGTAATGAAAACCAAAAAAGGATTAAGCTGGGCCATCGTTAGTTTGGATGACCAAAGTGGTCGAGTAGACGTGATGGTTTATAGTGAACTTTATGAAAACTGTAAAGATCTCTTATTAAAAGACCAAGTGATTATAGCTAAAGGTGATATATCTACGGACGATTTTTCTGGTGGACTGAAAATGAGTGGAGTAGAAATCCAAACTTTATTGGATGTAAGGGAAAGTAGAGTAAAGTACCTAGAACTATCACTCAACATCAATCACGGTAACCTATTAGCTACAGATATCATCGAAACTTTAAAACCTTATAAATCTGGCCGTTGTCCGGTTCGATTTAACTGTAATATTGGTGAGAACTCTGCTCAACTAGCCGCTTCTGGTGAGTGGAGCGTATCACCAACTGATGAATTGCTTTATGGGCTTAAAAATATTGGTGGGTGTGAGAAGGTTCAGTTGGTTTATTAATCAAAAATATCTGCAAAAATCAGCGCGTTCACTCTCCGTCTATCATGCGTCAACACCTCATAGGTATGACAAGCCTGCCTGCTCGCCATCGCTTCAATGGCGATGCCTTTATCATTGATGTGTTTGATTAAATTGAGATCCATTATTTGATGGGAGTTACTAGCCCTCAAATTACTTGCCTCAAATATGGCTGTTTCTAGCCTCGCTTAAAGGCGCCTACTTGGTGCTGAAGCATGCATCTTGAGGTGGGATGGGTATAGTATAAATCTTTGAATTATTCGATACCTAATCAGTTCTATATTTAGTTGGATCTATATCTAATGATATGGAATCAAATGTATTAGGTGATACTATCAATTTAGATGTTTCAATAAGTCAGTTGGTCGTCGTGGGATAACGCTAAAACATAGGAAGTAATAACAATGAAAAAAACAATTGGAATATGGCGTTCTTGGGCACTGGTAGTCGGAATGATGATAGGCTCAGGAATTTTTACCTTGCCTGCATTACTTGCCGCTTATGGCAGTTATAGTTTTCTTGGCTGGATAGTAACTGGGTTTGGTGCCACTTGCTTGGCCTTAAGCTATAGTTTTTTGTCATCTCGAAAACCTGGCTTAGGCGGCCCTTATTTTTATGTACAAGAAGCTTTTGGAACAAAATGGGCGGCTATTGTAGCCTGGGGATATTGGATTTCATTAGTCGCATCGGTAGCGGCTCTAGCACTGTCTTTTGTTGGATATAGTCAGGCATACCTGCCATTTATTGACAATAATTCGCTACACAGTGCAATACTTGCGATTAGCATGATTATTTTATTTACGGTTATTAACATTCGTGGCATGCGTGAAGCCAGTACCGTTCAGCTAGTAACCACGGTGATTAAGATTATGCCTTTGGTATTTATCGGTGTCATGGGGATCATGTTTGGCGAGGTAAAGGAAATTCCCGCGATTAATCCTGATAACAACTCGTTATTTCAGATGGTAGCGGGGTTATGTTTGCTGATCATGTTTGCTTTTATTGGCGTAGAGTCCGCCACTTTGCCATCAGATGACACTATTAATCCTAAAAAAACGATTCCCAGAGCCACTTTACTTGGCACCCTAACGGCTGTAATTGTGTATATGGTCGCGATGTTAGGCCTAATGTCTATTATTCCTTTGGCCGAGTTACAGCAATCCAGCTCGCCTTTTGCTGATGCTGCTCAAATTCTTATTGGTGGCTCGGGTGCCATAATTATTACTATAGGTGCTTTATTTGCGATTAGTGGTACCTTGAATGTGTGTATTATGATCACGGGTACCATCATGCTCGCAGGCGCAAGAGACGGAATGTTCCCTCAGTATTTTAGCCAACAAAACGCAGAAGGAACACCAGTACGTGCATTGTTGCTTTCAAGCACTTTGGGAATAATATTACTATTGTTTAATAACAGTGAATCACTTATCAATAGCTTTGAATATTTACTGATTATTGCCACTTTCGCTATTTTAATTGTTTATTTAGGCACGGGATTGGCGAGTATCAAGCTACAATGGAAAGACCATAAGCAAGGTCAAAAAATTAATTTTATTCATTTAACCATAGCCCTACTAGCCACGTTGTTTTCATTATTGGCCATCATAGGTGCATGGGTTGCGTATCAATAAATATTAGGAGCGAAAATGTTTACAAGAGCTATTGTACGAAAACCCTGCCTAGCAATGCTGAGCGGACTCACAGAAGCGAATATGGGTTTGCCCGATTATGCCTTAGCTTGTGAGCAGCATGATGACTATATCAACGCCCTTAAAGAGTGTGGTTTACAAGTTACCGAGCTACCGGCCATAGAAGACTACCCAGATTCATGCTTTGTAGAAGATGTTGCCCTGCTAACAGTCAAGTGCGCTATTTTAACTCACCCAGGTGCAGTAAGCCGCAGAGGAGAAGTTCCGCATATAGAAGATGCTATTCAATCATTTTATCCCAACATTGAACGTATCGATTTAACCGGTCATGTGGAAGCTGGTGATATTATGATGGTCGGTGATCATTTTTATATAGGCCTATCAGAACGCACCAATAGTCAAGGCGCAGCTCAATTGATCAATATATTAGTCAAACATAACTTGTCAGGCTCAATGGTTGAAATGTCAGAGTTATTGCACTTGAAAACAGGCTTAAGTTATTTAGAAAAGAACAACCTACTGACCTTTGGCGAAATGAACACTCATGCCGATTTTACACAGTTTAATCGTATTGAAATTGACAAGAACGAAGATTATGCAGCCAATAGCGTTTGGATAAATGGTACAGTCTTGGTACCCAAAGGGTTTCCTAAAGCGCTACATGCGATTCAACAATTGGGCTATAAAACGCGCGAAGTGGCTATGTCTGAATTTCAGAAATTGGATGGGGGCTTAAGTTGCTTGTCACTGCGTTTTTAGAGAACTAACAAGTTAACTTGCTATTGAGCTCACGCTTACAAAGTTAGCATTTAATTGAATAATGATTGACCGCTGTGATGGCGGTAAACCTATTAAAACTATGTGCTTTAGAGAGTTTTTTAAGTTATTCTGTCGGCCTCTATGGGCTGCTCAAACGGCAAACCCAGATTCTGAAAAAATTTCACTAGGTTTCACTATGCGTATCATTCATTGGTTTTTAGGTTTATTGATTTTATTTATCGATTGGTTGACAACTCCCAAAAGTATACAACGCCCTGCCGAAATGCAAGCGGACGTTAATGAACAGAGTAGAAGCATCACACTGTATCAATATAAAGCCTGTCCGTTTTGTGTAAAGGTTAGGCGATCACTTAAGCGTTTATCTCTTCCTATAGAAACCCTTGATGCTAAGCGTTGCGATACAGCCAAACAAGAACTGTTAGCCGGTGGAGGGAAGCTTAAAGTCCCTTGTTTGAAAATTGAGGAGGGTGAAGGCGGCACTCAGTGGATGTACGACTCTAAAGATATCATTGGATATCTAGAGCAGCGGTTCGCCGAGGCCTGAAGATCTGATCAATCCATAGTCCATAAGCTCCAACCAAGATATAGAAAAGAGCGAGGAGTCAGGAGCGGGGGATCACCCAGTGGTTCCTTTCGGGTGAGCACACAAAAGCAGGGTCGCTCCGGTTTGGGGCTGAGGATTATGGTGGCCATCCCCCGCGAAAAGATGTCGAGATTTACCGCTCCACTCACCCCTTCGACTTCGGTTGGGGTGGTGGAGGGCTTTTCACTTATTTTTTTTGGTGTTTTTCGATTGACACAGTTTGACCCAAAGCTGAAAGTGGAAGCAGCCTGCGCGACTGTCTCTGAAGTCACGAAGGAGACATTCGAAGTATATTTTAAAATAGAGTAACAAGTAATTATAATGCTAAGCGGTAATATCCCTCATATACATAGCCCATTCCATAGGTTCAGCTGATATA
>JBLIBL010000035.1:0-31366 GCA_047633355.1 Polaribacter sp. | reverse complement strand
TTTCGCCATTGGATTAGCCATATTTTTAGTTTATTTAGTCATGGCTGCAACGTTTGAACATCTTGGCCATCCTTTTATCATTCTATTAACCATTCCGTTATCGATTGTTGGAGTGATTATGGGATTACTTACTAGTGGATATGGGATCAGTGTTATATCCATGATCGGTGTAGTTTTTCTAGTAGGTGTTGTGGTTAATAATGCAATTGTATTAGTTGATGCGATTAATCATTTTAGAAAAACAGGGTTAGAAAAGTTTGATGCAATTATAACGGCCAGTAAGTCTCGTTTAAGACCGATACTAATGACGACATTTACAACTGTTCTTGGTTTATTACCAATGGCAATTGGGTTGGGTGAGGGTGCGGAGTTAAGAGCGCCGTTGGCTGTCGTAGTATCCTTTGGGCTAGTGTTTTCCACCGCTTTAACCTTGCTAATTATTCCTGCAACCTATCTAATTATGCCTTCAACAGTGCATAGTAATGATGAATTGGAACTATTAGATAGAAGAGTGCAAAGAGCAGAACAGTTAGGGGCAGAAAAAAATCTAGCAGGACCTGAATCAGATGCTGTAACAACTAAAGGGTGAATCATGACATTACCTGAAATAGCAGTAAAAAAACCAATCGCGACGCTCATGATGCTAGTGAGTTTACTCGTGTTAGGTATAATTGCGCTGTCTCGACTTGAACTCGCTTTTATGCCGGAAAGTGAAGACAAAAGTTTGTGGGTGATGGTGAATTATCAAAATGCCTCACCTAAATCCGTCGAAAAAATGGTGTTAAGACCGTTAGAGGAATCTTTGTCATCTATTAATGGTTTAGAACATATGATGGCCATGGGGGATTTTAGAGGCGGTAGAATTCGCTTGTCTTTTGATTTAGATGTCAATATGGACCTAGTGCGTGCTGAAATTAGAGAGCGAATTGACCGTACTCGTGATGAATTACCGGATGATGTTGATCGAATTATTGTGTCTGAAAGTTGGAATCCTAGAGAAACAGGTGAAACCATAATAGAAGCAAGAATTGCATCAGGTCGCGATTTAAGTAAAAGTTATGATTTGCTAGAGAGAAAAATTGTGAGGCCCTTAGAACGGATCCCAGGCGTTGCAGTTGTGACTCTTGACGGTGTTAATCCTAGAGAGATTAAAATCAATGTCGATTTAATGAAAATCAAAAAGCATAAAATTGATCCGCGCGCTATTTGGCAAACTATTTCGCTGAATAATAAAAATTCTTCGTTAGGATTATTAAGAAGTGATCAAACTAAAATCAATTTCAGAGCGCTTGGTGCTTTAACTGATATAGAACAGATCAAAAAACTCACGATTATGGGCACAACTATCAAAGTAGATGATGTCGCAAATATAACCTTTGCTGAACCTCCTCTAGAATATGGTCGGCATTTAGATGGTAACTTTGCAATAGGTTTAAATGTCGCTAAAGAATCAACTGCTAACACTATTGAAATTACAGAGGCCGTACACAAAAAAATAACAGCGATGCAAGGTGACTCTGAGCTAGATGGAATTAACTTTTTAGTTTGGCAAGACCAAGGAAAAGAAATAAAAAACACCCTTAATGATTTAAAACAAACCGGATTGTTTGGTGCTATTTTCGCGAGCTTGGTATTGTTCGTGTTTTTAAGGAAATTCAGTACAACATTAGTCGCCGTTGCTTGTATTCCTTTTTCATTAATAGTTACCATTGGCATTATTTGGATTCAAGGTAAAACGCTTAATACTATTTCACTTTTAGGGCTTATAGTTGGGCTTGGTATGTTGGTTGATAATGCGGTTGTGGTAATGGAAAATATTGATCGTTATCAAAAGAAAGGCCATGGTGGACGAGTGGCTGCAATATTAGGAGCGAAAGAAGTTTCTATCGCTGTCATGACAGCGACACTGACTTCCATCATAGTGTTTCTACCTTTAGTTTTCACTAAAACGACTAGTTTTAATATTATTTTGCAAGAATTAGGTGGGGTAATTATCCTAACACTTTTAGCTTCCCTGCTAATAAGCCAAACCTTAATTCCTCTAGCATCAACACGCTTGCTAAAAAAATCAAAAGTTTTAGCTAAAACACCACTCATGGATAAAATTAAAACACGCTATACAAAGATATTAACTTATACGTTAAAACATAGATGGATAGCTGTTGTGACAGCACTTTTGATATTCGCATCAGCATATTACCCTGTTAAAAATATAAATTATAATTTTGATAATTCGCCGACGGAAATGTTTGTTGGGCTTAGAGTCGATGTGACGCAGTCTGTATCTTTATCTCAAAAAGAGCTGATTATTACCCAGATAGAAAATTCCTTAAAGCCCTATAAAGAAGAATTTAATGTTCAGTCAATTTATAGTTGGTGGAGTGATGGAAATTCCATCGTGAGGCTTTATATGAAACAAGGGTTTCAAAATGAAGAAGCGATGAATAAAGTCAGGAAAAGGTTAAAAAATATTTTGCCAAAAATTGCTGGGGTAAAAATTCAAGTACAGGATAATGGCCCATTTTGGCGTCGTAATAGTGGCAAACGAGTAGCTGCTCAATTGCAAGGGCCTGATTCAGAAACTTTATCAATTTTAGGTGAGCAAGCGATGCAAAGAATAGAGATGCTTCCTGGGTTGTTCGATTTTTACTCTACCGCAGAAGGTGGAAAGTTAGAACTACAGGCAAAACTCGATAGAGAAAGGTTGTCGACTTATGGCGTAGCAAGTAATGAACCTTCTAATCTTGTTGAAATGACATTTCGAGGTCGAAATTTATCTCGATTTAAAGCTGAAGGTGGTGAAGTTGAAATGCGCATGAACCTTGGTGATACGGAAAACACTGATTTATCAGATCTTAAAAACCTGCAGTTTGTCCGGGAAAATGGAGGCAATATAAGTATGGATAGTATTGCCAATTTTACGGTCAAAAAAGGACCTGGAAGAATCCAAAGACAAAATAAAGTTTCAAGTATTTGGGTAGGTGCAAGGTTTGAAAAAGGTAAAAAAAATGAATACCAAAAACAAATCGTCGAACAATTAAAAACAATGCCATTGCCGGAAGGTTATTCTTGGCGGTTTAATAACCGAGGCCGAGGCGCACAACAAAGTCAGGATGATTTTCTTCTAAATCTCTATTTTGCTTTAGGGTTAATATTTGCGGTAATGGCTAGTTTGTTTGAGTCGGTTAAACAAGCTATCGCCTTAATGATTTCATTACTTTTTGCTTTTCCTGGCGCTTTATGGACACTATATTTGGCAGACGTAGATTTCGATCAATCAGCATCTATTGCGGTGTTATTATTATTGGGAGTTGTGGTTAATAACGGTATTGTGATGGTCGAACATATTAATTTATATCGACGTAAAGGTTGGAGTCGTTCAAAAGCAATGATTCAAGGCGGTAAAGAAAGGTTAAGACCGATTCTGATGACAGCATTGACTACGCTTGTTGGTTTAATCCCAATCATTGTACAAAAGCCATCTTTAGGTGGTGTTTACTATTACTCGATGGCCTATGTGATTATGGGTGGTTTATTATTATCAACGGTTTTAACGACTTTATTTTTGCCAGCAACAATATCCCTAGTGGAAGATGCGCCTGAACAATTTAAAAAATTATTCAGGCGCTTATTATCAAAACTAAAACCTAGTTATAAAATCAAAACATAACTATGAAATTAAAACCAAGCTTTAAAAATTAACTATAAAGTAAATATGGGATTAACAATGAATCAAGAAAAACAGACAAAAATAGAAGCAGCGGTGTTTAGACGTTTTTTAAAACACTTAGATGAAAATAAAGAAGTTCAAAATATAGATCTAATGATCCTCGCAGACTTCTGCAGAAATTGCCTTTCAAAATGGTATTCAAAAGCCGCGGAAGATGAAGGCGAGGATATTGATTATGATCAAGCCCGAGAAATAGTTTATGGAATGACTTATGATGAATGGAAGAAGAATCATCAAGCAAAAGCGACACCAGAGCAGTTGGAAGCATTTAAAGCTAAAAATAAATAGTTAAAGGCATCTTTCTTCAATAGAGGTTTAAAATGAAAATATTCATCACCGGCGCAACAGGTTTTTTAGGCACTAACTTAGTCCATCTTTTAATCAAAGATGGTCATGATATTACGGCTATCAAACGTGCTACTTCTGATATTTCAGCATTTGATAAGTTACCAATCAATTGGTTTGAAGGTGATGTTCTGGATATTGAATCTTTGTACTCGGCTTGTGCTGATGACGTTGATTGGATTTTTCATGTAGCAGCAGATACCAATATGTGGTCTGCCAATAATGAGCAACAAACTAAAGTAAACCTTCAAGGCACTACTAACATGATCGAGGTTGCTCTCGACAAACAAGCAAAACGATTTATCCATACTTCTAGTATAGCCGCTTATGGTTTGCATCATGATCATGTTATTACTGAAGAAACAGAGCAGTTAGGCGATCAATGTTTTGCTAATTATTATCAAACTAAGCTCTTGTCTGAAAGGTTGGTTAAAAAAGCAGTTAAAGATAAAGGATTAGATGCCGTTATTCTCAATCCTTGTCACCTTGTAGGGCCATGGGATTCACATAATTGGTCTCAGATGTTAACCATGGTAGCAAATGACACGTTACCGGGAGTCCCGCCAGGCTACGGCAGTTTTTGTCATATTAAAGAGATAGCGAAGGCTCACTTACAAGCGGCGATTAAAGGTAAAAAAGGCGAGAACTATATACTTTCCGGCGCGGACGCTTCTTTTGTAGAATTTGTTTCTGAGATTGGAATGCTGTTAAGTAAGAAAGTACCATCGAAACCGATGCCTCATTGGTTATTGAAACTAGCCGGTCAGGTATCTGTTTTTTTCTCTAGGTTTACTGGTAAAGAACCTGATATGACACCAGAGAAAGTTTTAATTGTAAGTGAGCTATTGAAAGTGAGTAGTCTAAAAGCACAAAGTGAGCTAGGTTATAACGCTGATGTACCCCTCAACAAAATGCTTACTGATTGTTATGAGTGGATGATGTCAAAGAAAATGATTTAGCTACGCTAACTAAAAGAGCTCGTTTTAAATTCAATGTGAATTATAATTTACCTTTCATTTTTCGCCATTTAGTTAGCCTTTTTTCCATACCAACAACTTCAAGTATGTAGTTAGCTAGGCTAACATTTGTACTGTTGACGTTTCACTGTTATATTCTCATTAATATATTGATTATCACTCGTTTTTTATACTATGCAACAATTTATATGGTTGCTTTTACCACTGCTATACTGTTTGTATCACTGTTAAACTGAAAAAGATCTGAAAAATTTGCCAAGGAATTTATCAATGACTGAATTAACAAATGAAGATTGCGATCCTTTAGAAACTAAGGAATGGTTAGAGGCTCTTGAAGCTGTTCTTGAAGAAGAAGGGGCCGACCGTGCTCATTACCTTTTAGAAAAGTTAATCGATATGGCGAGACGTTCAGGCGCTCACTTACCCTATAAAGCAACTACCGCTTATTTAAATACCATCCCGACTTCAAAAGAAGCTAGAATTCCTGGTGATTTAGCTATGGAGCAACGTTTGCGCTCTATTATTCGCTGGAATGCAATCGCTATGGTATTGCAGGCAAGTAAGAAAGATAAAGAGCTTGGTGGTCATCTATCTAGCTTTGCGTCTTCAGCTACGTTATATGATGTTGGCTTTAATCACTTTTTTAAAGCGGCTAATGAATCACAAGAAGGTGATTTAATTTATTTTCAAGGTCACTCCTCTCCCGGTATTTACGCTAGAGCTTACTTGGAAGGCAGGATCAGTGAAGATCAAATGAAAAATTTTAGGCAAGAAGTCGATGGAAAAGGTCTTTCTTCTTATCCTCATCCTTGGCTAATGCCAGACTTTTGGCAATTTCCTACGGTTTCAATGGGACTTGGTCCGATTCAAGCAATCTATCAAGCACGCTTCCTAAAATATTTAAAAAATCGGGAGTTATCCGATACAAAACAAAGAAAAGTTTGGGCGTTTTTAGGTGATGGCGAAACTGATGAGCCAGAATCTCTAGGTGCTATTTCCCTAGCTGGTCGTGAAAAATTAGATAATTTAGTTTTTGTTATTAACTGTAATTTACAAAGACTGGATGGTCCTGTTCGTGGCAATGGAAAAATCATTCAAGAATTAGAAGGTGTTTTTCGCGGTGCAGGTTGGAATGTTATTAAAGTCATTTGGGGGCAATATTGGGATCCGCTACTGGCTCGTGATAAGGACGGAAAATTACTAAAAGTCATGGAAGAAACCGTTGATGGAGAATACCAAAACTACAAATCAAAAGGTGGGAAATTTACCCGGGATAATTTCTTCGGTAAAGATCCTGCGCTTTTAGAAATGGTTGCGAACATGTCAGATGCCGATATATGGCGATTGAATCGTGGTGGTCACGATCCAACTAAAGTCTATGCGGCATATCATCAAGCGGTGCATCATGAAGGTCAACCCACTGTTATTTTAGCTAAAACTGTTAAAGGTTATGGTATGGGTGAAAGTGGTGAAGGAAAAAACATTTCTCACCAAGTTAAAAAGATGAATTTAGATGCGTTAAAGCACTTTAGAAATAGATTTAACGTGCCAATTGAAGATAAAGATTTAGAGTCAACACCTTTCTACCATCCGGGTGAAGACAGCCCAGAAATTAAATATATGCGTGAAAGACGGGGTGCCTTGGGAGGTTATTTACCAGCAAGACGTAAAGAGTCTGAATCTTTGCCTGTTCCTCCGCTAAAAAGTTTTGAAGCAATTACGAAAGGTTCGAATGGTCGAGAGATTTCAACCACAATGGCTTTCGTTAGAGTTTTAAATCAGTTATTAAAAGATAAAAATATTAGCAAAAATATTGTTCCAATAATTCCTGATGAAGCGCGAACATTTGGTATGGAAGGAATGTTTAGACAAATCGGAATTTACTCCAGTGTTGGTCAACTGTATGAACCTGTCGATTCCGATCAATTAATGTATTACCGAGAGGACAAAAAAGGGCAAATTTTAGAAGAAGGGATTAATGAAGCAGGGGCTATGTCATCTTGGATTGCTGCGGCAACAAGTTATTCTAGCAATAATTTACCGATGATTCCTTTTTACATTTTCTATTCTATGTTTGGATTTCAGAGAATAGGTGATTTAGCTTGGGCTGCTGGGGATATGCAAGCGCGAGGATTTTTGATTGGTGCAACTTACGGTAAAACAACATTGAATGGTGAAGGACTTCAACATCAAGATGGTCATAGTCATATGTTTGCTTCGACCATTCCAAACTGTGTCAGTTATGATCCGACGTTTTCTTATGAAATAGCGGTTATCATTCGTGATGGTATGCGACGAATGTATGAAGAGCAAGAAAATGTTTTTTATTATATCACCACGCTAAATGAAAATTATGTTCACCATGCAATGCCTAAAAATTGTGAGGAAGGTATTTTAAAGGGAATGTATTTATTGTCCGAAACAACGGCCAAAAAAGGTAAAAAGAAAGCAATTAAAGTTCAATTGATGGGGTGTGGTGCGATTTTAAATGAAGTTATTGCAGGTGCAGAATTACTTGAAAAAGATTTTAAAATTGAATCAGATATTTGGAGTGTGACTAGTTTTAATGAATTAGCGCGTGATGGAATAAATACAACACGTCACAATTTATTAAACCCAGAAGCCGAAGACCAACTGAGTTATGTTGAGTCATGTTTAAAAGGTCGAGAAGGTCCTGTGATTGTTTCAACCGATAACGTGAAAGCTTATGCCGAGCAAATTAGAGCTTATGTGCCGGCGGCTTATACTGTTTTAGGAACTGATGGATTTGGACGAAGTGATAGTCGAGAAAATTTACGAAGGTTCTTTGAAGTTGATCGTTATTTTGTTGTAGTTGCGACTCTTAAAGCCTTGGCAGATGAAGGCATTATCAATTCTAAGCAAGTGAGTAAAGCAATAAAGCTTTACAACATTGATATCAACAAACCTAATCCATTAATAAGCTAGGGAGAAATACATGAGTGATTCAACCCAAGTGAAAGTGCCAGATATTGGTGATGCTGATGGTGCGGATATTATTGAAGTGTTAGTTGCTGTTGGTGACAAAATTGAAAAAGAGACACCGTTAATCGTTTTAGAAACAGATAAAGCGACAATGGAAGTTCCATCAAGCCATGCAGGTATTGTTAAAAGTATTAATGCGAAAGTCGGTGAAAAAGTTTCACATGGTGATTTGATTCTAGAACTAACTTTAGAAACAAGTTTAGAAACCAATTTAGAGAAAAAACCGGAATCAAATTCAACGAAAGAAACAAAAGTTGAAACGGACGCCGAAGTTAAAGTCGAAACCGAAGCTAAAATAGACGTAAAAGCTGAAACTAAAGCGGATACCGGTATTGAAACCAACTCGACAGAAATTATCAAATTAGTTGTTCCAGATATTGGTGATGCTTCTGATGTTGATGTGATTGAAGTGTTAATTTCTGATGGCCAGTCAATCGAAAAAGAACAGGGCATGATTGTTTTAGAAACTGACAAAGCAACGATGGAAGTGCCTAGTGAATCTGCTGGAAAGATTGTTTCAATTACAGTGAAGGTTGGCGATAAAGTTTCCCAAGGTGATGTTATCGGTGAAATTGAAATTAGCACTAGTTCGGCCAATAAAACAAGTTTACCAGCTGTAACAACAAAAGAAGATTCAAAAGCCGCTGGAATTATTGCGACACCACAGACTCCAAGTATTTCTATGCCAGAAAAATCAGATAGAAATTCACCGGTACCCGATCATCCTCATATGAAGAAAAAGGTGTCAGGTAAATTGGTTCATGCCAGTCCATCGGTGAGGCGTTTTGCGAGAGAGCTTGGGGCTGACTTATCTGAGGTTAAAGGAACCGGTGTAAAATCTCGTATTATGAAAGAGGATGTACAAAAATTCATTAAGTTTGAATTATCACGTCCTAAAGTAACAGCGACCACGGGAAGTTTTAGCGCAGTTGAAATGCCAAAAATCGATCACGCTAAATGGGGTGAAGTTGAAAATAAGCCATTAACCAGAATTCAAAAAATTAGCAGTATCAATCTACACCGTAATTGGGTCACCATACCCCATGTGACTCAACATGAAGATGCAGATATTACCGATCTCGATGCTTTTAGAAAGGCACTAAAAGAAGAAGCATTAAAAGAAGGCACACGTTTGACGCCTTTAGCTTTTATTATGAAAGGGTTAGTGCATAGCTTAAAAGCCTTCCCAAAATTCAATTCAAGCTTATCTCACGATGGCGAAGAGTTGGTATTGAAAAAGTATTATCATATTGGCGTAGCAGTAGAAACACCTGACGGATTAACCGTTCCAGTGATTCGAGATGTTGATAAAAAAGGTATTTATCAATTAGCCGATGAATTAGGTGAAATAAGCGCTAAAGCTCGTGAAAAGAAACTTGGAGCAAATGATATGCAAGGGAGTAGCTTCACTCTCTCATCATTAGGCGGAATAGGTGGCACCTCTTTTTCTCCTATAGTAAAATGGCCAGACGTGGCGATTTTGGGATTATCCCGAAATAAGATGCAACCGGTTTGGAACGGCAAAGAGTTCGTACCGAGAATGATGTTACCCATGTCGTTATCCTATGATCATCGAGTAATTGATGGTGCGGATGCAGCGAGATTTGTTGTTCACCTAGCTGCAACCTTAAAAGATATTAGACGTGTCTTGTTGAAGTAATGGATCAAATAAGTTGAATTAAAGCCTTTTGAATTTTGAAAAAAATACAATTTTAGAATTAATAAAGTTAAATTAGAGAGAAAATTACATGAGTAATATTCAAGCGCAAGTATTAGTAATTGGTGCAGGACCAGGTGGGTATACCGCCGCTTTTAGAGCTGCAGATTTGGGCTTAAATGTTGTACTTGTTGAAAAATATGCAACTTTAGGTGGCGTTTGTCTTAATGTAGGTTGTATACCATCTAAAGCTTTATTACATTCAGCCAAGGTTATAGACGAAGCCAAAAGTATGGAAAAGCATGGTGTTTCTTTTGGTGAGCCAACCATAGATATTGATAAAATTCGCGAATACAAAGATGGCGTTGTTAGCCAATTGACTAAAGGCCTATCTGGTATGGCTAAAATGCGAAAAGTTCAAGTTGTACAAGGTAATGCACAATTTACTTCAAGCTCTTCAGTTGAGGTTGAAACCGCTGATGGAAAACAAACTATTAATTTTGAAAACTGTATTATTGCAGCAGGTTCACGAGTAGTTAAACTTCCATTTTTGCCTGATGATGAACGTATTGTAGATTCGACAGGCGCACTGGAATTAAAAGGTATACCTGAAAAAATGTTAGTCATTGGTGGCGGAATAATAGGTTTAGAAATGGCAACCGTCTATCGAGCATTAGGAGCTGGTATAACGGTTGTAGAAATGTCCGCTCAACTAATTCCAGCTGCAGACGCTGATGTTGTAAAGGTATTACATCGTTTTGTTAAAAAACAATATGATTCAATTATGCTAGAAACAAGTGTCACTAACGTCGAAGCCAAAGACGATGGATTATGGGTGACTTTTGAAGGTAAGAAAGCACCAAAAGAAGCTCAAAGATATGACCGAATTTTATCAGCGGTTGGGCGCAGACCAAATGGTGATTTACTTAACGCACAAGCTGCCGGAGTGAATGTGGATGAGCGAGGGTTTATTGCAGTTGATAAACAATTAAAAACTAATGTTGCTAATATTTATGCGATTGGTGATTTGGTGGGTCAACCAATGCTAGCACATAAAGCAACACACGAAGCTCACGTAGCCGCTGAAGTGATTGCTGGGAAAAAACATGCGTTTGAACCTCAATGTATTCCAAGTGTGGCTTATACAGATCCAGAACTTGCATGGGTAGGATTGACAGAAAAAGAAGCAAAAGAAAAGGGTATTGATTTTGGTGTAGGTACATTCCCTTGGGCTGCTAGTGGTCGAGCAATCGGCTCTGGTAGAACGGAAGGGTTGAGTAAAACTATTTATGACAAATCAAACAATCAGATTATTGGTGCTGCTGCAATCGGTGTTAATGCGGGTGAGTTGATTGCTGAAATGGGATTAGCGATAGAAATGGGTTGTGAAGCAGAAGATATTGCATTAACAATACACCCACATCCAACGCTTTCAGAGTCTTTTGCTTTTTCTGCAGAAGCTTATGAAGGAACTTGCACTGATTTACCACCAGTGAGAAAAAAGAAATAATTAAACATTAGTTGACCTATAAATGAACTCAATAGAAACTGAAGAATCGATTAACGTTTTTGATGAAGCTTTAATTGCATGTAGTAACGACCCTATCACTGGCTTTTTTAGGGATGGTTGCTGCAATACCAATGAACAAGACTTTGGCTCGCATACTATTTGTATTGAAGCGAGTCAGGCGTTTTTAGAATACTCTCGATTTAAAGGCAATGATCTTTCAACGCCTGTTCCTGAGTTCGGTTTTGCCGGAGTAAGTGCTGGAGATTGTTGGTGTTTGTGTGCAGCTCGTTGGTTGGAGGCATACAATGATAATAGTGCCCCCAGAGTTTTCTTGCAAAGAACGCATAAAAAAGCCTTAGAAATAGTACCAATGAAACTATTAAATAAATTTGCTTTAGATCTTAACTAAGCTTATAAATTCCAAATTTAGCATTTAAAATAACATTTTTAATTAAGTTATAATTATTTAGATCTTAATTGTAAATGTATAAATTAAAATGGTGTTAATTAAAAGGATCTAACATGTCTCAACTATTACCTCATTTAAGCGTAGCAACAAATCCAAATCCAGATGCATCTGTTATTTGGTTACATGGTTTAGGTGCCGACGGAAATGATTTTAAGCCGATTGTTAGTGAACTTGGCTTGCCTGCGGACGCAAAAATACGCTTTATATTTCCACACTCTCCATCCAGACCTGTGACAATTAATGGTGGTATGGTGATGCCTGCTTGGTATGACATTTTAGAAATGACGATTGAGCGATCTGTCGATGAAATCCAATTAAGAGAGTCAGCAAAATCCATAACGGACTTTGTTGAAAATGAAATAAAGCAAGGGATCTCAAGTGATAGAATTATTATTGCAGGGTTTTCTCAAGGTGGTGCAGTTGCGATTGAAACGGCACTGACTTTTAACAAAAAATTAGCAGGTTTGTTATTGATGTCGACTTATTTTGCGACAAAAGACAGCATTGAATTGTCGAATGAGAACAAAGAAATTCCAATTGAAATTCACCATGGTCAACATGATCCTGTAGTGCCAGTAGAATTAAGTGAAGTCAGTGCTAATTCTTTGAAAGAAAATAATTATCAAGTAAAAACTAAACTTTACCCAATGGAACACTCTGTGTGCCCTCAACAAATTAAAGATATAGGGCTATGGATCAACCAGCGTTTAGGCAGCTCTTGAATTCATGCTTGAAATACGTCCAAATTGTGAGTGTTGTGATAAAGACCTGCCTGTAGATTCTTTAGATGTGATGATTTGCACCTATGAATGCACTTTTTGCAAAAACTGTGTAGTGGATATTTTAGAAAATGTTTGTCCTAATTGTGGTGGCGGTTTTGCCACGCGCCCTATTCGCCCTGCAAAAGAATGGCGTCCAGGTTTAAGTCGAGAAAACCAATTGCCATCGAGCAAAAGAATTCATTCAAAATACACCCGTAAAGAACTAAAGGAATTTAGTTTGCAGGTAAAAAGTACAGCACCCAGAAAACGCTAAAGTTTAAATTACTAAATGCAAGCCGCAAACTGCAAATCAGCAAAAGGCTATTCCTATGGACACTTGGTTAGAAGAAACTACGCTTGAAGGTAACAATGTCAAGTTAGTACCATTAGACAAAAGTTATAGAGACAAGCTAGTCAAAGCCGCCTCTGATGGCATGCTTTGGAATTTATGGTACACCGGTGTCCCATCAGAGAAATCGATTGACCAATACATAAAAAAAGCAATTGAAGATAAGGAAGCTGGGGTAGCACTGCCTTTTGTTGTTGTTGGTAAAAGTTCTAATCAGGTTATAGGTTCTACTCGTTTTTGCAATGGTGTCAGTAATCATCGGCGAGTAGAGATTGGTTATACTTGGTATGCCAAAAGTTTTCAAAGAAGTTCCATTAATACTGAATGTAAGTTATTACTTTTGTCCCATGCATTTGAAACGCTGAATAGCGTAGCTGTTGAATTTCGAACTCACTGGCATAATCATCAATCGAGAAATGCGATTGCTCGCTTAGGTGCTAAGCAGGATGGTGTAATGAGAAATCATATGATAGATGGTGATGGCAACTTACGTGACACTGTGGTTTTCTCAATCGTAAAAGATGAATGGAAAACGGTTAAACAGTCTCTAATTTACAAATCACGGCTGTATTTAAGTTAAGACTCTAGTCAATTTAAGCTTCAAGTTAATAGTAGAATATTAAATAATAACCAGACATAAAGCCATATTGGTGTTCGAATAATCTATAAATATAGCATAAAAGTTATAAACACCTGTAATGGAATAACTTCATGGTTAATTAAATTACCGATTTATTTTAGCTTGTGATCTGTCTATAAATTTAATTCTAGTGATAATAGAAATGCCAATATTTAAACTTTTTATTGTGACAGAAAATCTCTATAAAACTTATATTGTCGTAATAATGACCGAGTTCCTTTAAGTTCAAATTCATAGCCACAGAGTTTGAATCGGTCTTTATTTGCAATTGATAGAATGATCTGTTTAGTATCTACCGGTGAAAAATCAGCATAATAATCTTCGGATGCTTTTATTGTTACCTCTAGACTTCTTATTTTTTCTCCCAAATTAAAATCAAGGTCTGTGCAGGTTTTATCACCTTTGCCTGTGATTGCGGACCAATAATTTCCATCCTTTTTTAAGTCACCTTGCCAGCCAATGGTTAACGCGTTATTTTGGTCGAGCATTAACCAAAAGTTATCAGGCATCTCTAGCTTGTGTAATCTGTCTTTTTTAAACACACTTACTGATGTTTGTTGTGAGTCTTGTAAAGGCACAACGACATCATGCTTTCCATTACTATTAAGTAAAAATAGAATTATAAGAATAACTAATAAACTGGCAGTTAAGCCTGCCAATGCTAAGCTTCTATTTAGTGAAAACCAATGGGTAAATTGTTCTCTAAATGAGTGGTACGCAGTTATTTTATTTTGGCTAGTCTGGTGAGTCTTATGATCGCCTTGGTTTTGAAAAAAAAATTTCGGATTCGAATTTGTTAGACTCTTGTCTAGCTCAGTTTCGAAATTAACCTCAAGATCACTTGGATTTAAATTTTCGAATATATTGGTTGCCAGTGTTGGCTCTACTCGACTTACATCGTCGTTATTATTTTGTTCTGTTGAATTTATAGGACCGTGATAACCATATAGATATTGGTGATTATGGCGTACTCTTATATTGCTTATTGTTGAAATAATGAGTGTAGTTATCGCGCCAATTAATAAGAGTATCCATTTCGCGGAATGGTCAATATAAATTAACCCAAAAACATTCAACCAGAACACAATCACCGGCATAATCGCTAATAGAGTCATAAAACCTGAGTCATGTATACGTCTCAATGATGACGTTAATAAAACCGGTGTTGAAATCGCAAATAGAAGAAAAACCAAGATTCCAGCTTTTTGATAAATTGGTAAGATTGCAACTAAGAGAACGTAGAATGCTGCTGAAATCACTAAAAATCTTCGACCGTTATCGTGACCTTCGATACATATCAGGCTTTTTATAAATGGCACATCGGCTCCAAAACTAACAACGTTCAGATAAAAAAGCATATTAGCTGATTTGAATTAAGAAAGTCACTGCAAATTGTGGCAAAATAGTGGGCTAATATGCATATTGTATGCAATGTCTAGAAAAAGTCGTTGTAAGGTGAATGTTAAAGATGAAATTCTTAAAAAATACGGGTTGCCTATTGATTGCTTTAGCGGCACTAGGCTGGATATATTATGTTTTTCAGGACGTGGAAAGTAAAACGCTTAACGATGAATCCCGTAGTGCATTAAAGGCTGATTTTATTCAATTATCAAAGGGTATCACTCGTTATGATTTAAAAGGCCCTAAAGATGCTGAAACTGTGGTATTAGTTCATGGATATGGTGTCGCATCATATGTTTGGCAACCAACCTTTGAGTTTTTGTTATCTCATGGATATCGCGTTTTGCGAATGGATTTGTTTGGTCATGGTTATAGCGATAGGCCCGACGTGATTTATGGCGTCGAATTATTTTCCGAACAAATCAAAGAATTACTTGAAGCGCTCAACATTTCCCAACCTATTCATTTAGTCGGTCTTTCTATGGGAGGCTCTGTAGTCGCACGTTTTGCTTATAGTTTTCCAGAAAAAATAATATCCTTAGTACTACAAGATCCGTTGGTGCATAAACTTGGGACAGATTTTATTTTTCCTTTGAATATACCCTTTGTTGGAGAATTTCTTTTTAATGTTTTTGTGATGCCTAAAAATATTGAAGGTAATTTTAATAGAAGTGTTGTTGGTAGTGTGTATGAAACCTACGGTGAAGAGTATTTCGAGCAGGCTGAGTATCAAGGTTTTAGAAAGGGACTTTTATCGGCAGTAAGATTTATGGCTACTCACGACTATGATTTTGAGTATAATCAACTTGCGAAAACAAAAATACCAAAGCTCTTAATATGGGGCAGTGAGGATAAAACTATACCGATTAAAAATGCAGAAAAACTTTTGGCTCTAATGCCTGATCTTTCTTATGAAATTATTGATGGCGCCGGACACGTTCCTAGTATGGAAGTTCCGAATAAATTTAATCCAATTTTGTTGGACTGGCTAAAAAGACAAGAATAATAGAATCTGAGGTTTCTTATGAGTGGTCGAGATAGAGTAAGTATAAAATTAGCAAAACAAATTGCAACGGTCAGTTTAAATCGACCAGGAAAACATAATGCCTTGGATATGCAGATGTTTTATGAGATCCGCTCATGTATAAAAAAGCTAAAAAAAAACAAATCAGTTCGAGCGGTTATTGTGCAAGGTGAAGGAGCAAATTTTTGTTCAGGGCTTGATATTAAATCAGTGATGAATAATCCAATCAATGGAGCTAAACTACTTTGGAAATGGTGGCCCTTCAATCCAAATTTGGCTCAAATTGTGAGCATTGGTTGGAGGCAACTGAATATTCCTGTGATTATGGTTTTAAAAGGGAAATGTTGGGGTGGCGGTATGCAGATTGCATTAGGGGGAGATTATAGAATCGCTTCACCTGAAGCCTCTTTTTCTATAATGGAAGCAAAATGGGGGCTGGTACCTGATATGGGTGGAACACTAGCACTGGTCAAAAATTTAACGCTCGATAAAGCAATGAAACTAGCGATGACTGCGGATATAATTAATGCTGAACAAGCCTTAGAAATTAATCTAATTTCACAGATTGATAATGAACCAATGAATAGGGCAATTGAGTTAGCCAATCAACTAAAAGAACGCTCGCCTGATACTAATAAGCGAATCAAACAAATGTATCATAAAATCTGGTGCTCCAAACAAGGCGTAATTTTAGCCTCTGAGACTTATAATCAATGGCGAATTATTTTTGGAAAAAATAGAAAAATAGCGATTAAAAAAGCCATGGGTGATAGGGATGCAGATTACCTCTAGAACAAGTCCACTTTATTTAAGATAGTTTTACTTATTTAATCATTCCAAACAACATTAAAACCGAAATTTCTACCGGGCATTAAAGTCGCTAAATCATCTGCGGAGCCAACATATTTCATATCAAATAGATTTTCACCAACAATTTTAAAGAGCCAATGTTGATTGAGTTGATATTGAAAACTGGTGGATAATAGGTTGCTAGATTGGGTTGGTGATTCACCATCGCCAAAATTTGTTTTTGTGCGACGATGTTGCAGTTTTAATTGAGTATTCCAATCATTTTGGTGATAACTTAATGATATGCTAGCTCTATCACTAGGTATGTCTGCTAAAAATTCTTGCTGTTTATTTTTCCCATCAATCATTGTAGCAATAAAGTTTAAATCAATATTCTTTGAAATGGCTAATTGATACTCAGTTTCCAAACCTTTGATTTTTCCATCTTGTTGGTTTACAAAAGTAAGAATATCATCTCCCTGCAAATTGGTACCGATAATAACTCTCTCAATATATTGGTCAAATTTGTTTTCAAAGAGCGTCATTTTTAATTGATTAGTTTCATTACGCCAATTAAATCCAATTTCAAAATTTGTTGATTTTTCTGCGTCTAATTTTGCATTACCAATAATATCGCCTCTAGCGGTTGTTCCACTAAAATAAAGTTCCGTCAAACTTGGAAATCGAAATGCATTACCGATGTTAGCATTTAATTCCAAATGGTTTTCTACGTTGCTTCTACCAAATATGTCAAGAGCTAAACCTGCAAATGCTGTCAGAGCGGTGTCTGACTTAGACGTAGAAAGATTATTTTTAGATTGCTCGGACGTATATCGACCACCCGCTTGAAGGCGCAAATCGTTATATTTAAAATGAACACTATAAAAAGCGGCTAACTCATCTTTGTTGGCGTGATCTAAAGTCTGAATATTAACTGGATTATTATCTATAAAATCATTTCTAGACTCATCACTGTTTACATTTCTTCGGGTATAGAGATCAAAGCCTATTAAGTTAGATGATGACCAAGATTGGATACTGTCGCTATTATCCCAACCTAACTGCCAATTAATACCGAAATCTTGAGATTCATTGGTGACATCTATAATCGATTGATTTGGTCTTATTGTTTGTGTCGTAATTGATTGATCATGTAAATAAAAATCAGCAGACCATTGATTTAAATGCGATATTGACGTTTTAGCAATGTGATGGGATTCTTCAGTTATATTGACAATACGATTGGGGAAGCGTGAATTAGAGCGACCTAAATCTGTACCCTTTGAACTGAATAGCCAACTGTCTACCTTCGAGTGGTTAAAAATAGAAAAATTATCTAAACCTTGAATTTCATTGGATGTTTGATAAAGTCCCGAGACCTGTTCAAAATGTGTATTCAAAGGATTGTTGTTTATATCTTCACTATTATTTGATTTTCTTTTTGTAAGGGATAGATGATTTTCACTTGATTCACCTTCATTTCCCCATGAATAACTTTGAAAATTTTCATCTCCAACTGAGTCGTATCCAACAGATAGTTCATTGCCAAAAATTCGTTTTAAATCAAGTTGCATTAAACCGCCCATTGCACCGGAACCATAATAAGTTGATGCGGGACCTCGGGTTATTGCAACGCCTTGTATCAGCGATGGGTCAATAAATGAGGCAGCCGTACCAGCTCTTCGTTCACTGCTTAATCTAACACCATCTAATAAAGTTAAAATCCTTTGTCTAGAGACTCCGCGAATAGAAACGACTTGAAATAAACCGGGCTGACTATTTTCTGCAACGCCGGGGGAGCCTTCTACTAGTTCGGTTAAACTGTTGGCTATTTTGGGTAACTTGTCGGGATTGATAGTAAAGGTTGATTGGGTAGTTGGCGCTAATCCTGATAATGGCGATTTTCGGCTAGTTATAATGATATGTTGTTCATTGTTAGATTGGATCTTCTGTGAAGAGCTATGCTGATTAATAGCTTTTTGTGCAGATTTCTGTTCAAGTTCAGACTCAAGTAACGTTTCAGGTTCAGGTGCCTGAACAGGTTCTGAGAATGACCAAGATAATATCGGTAAAAACACACCGCCAATTAACAATGCAAGGCGTATATATTTCAATTTTTTAGTTGCTCTAACTGACTGATCTATTTGAATTGCATTCACTAATGTCGCCAAATATTATAAAAATTATGTTGATTTGAATCTCAAAATGGCTGGCGAGGGTAGCAGATTTTAAGCCCATAAAACTAGATAAATATTACCTTTTGAGCTTAGACACAACGCAATTTTCAGCAGAATAGTACATCTCATCACAAAATACTGATTAAAGTCATAAAAAAACATAATTTTTACCTATTTACAGTTAATTTATGCATTTCAATTGGTTATAGTGCGCAGTTAATACAAACAATCAAATAAAAGGCTTTAATTAGCTGATTTATAATGGCAAGTTTTGAGTAGCTTAGCATGAACAATGAATTTATATGGCCAATAAGGGTCTACTACGAAGACACCGATGCTGGTGGGGTTGTTTATTACGCTAATTATCTTAAGTTTTATGAGCGTGCCCGTTCTGAGTGGTTAAATGCTTTAAAAATTGATCAGGCTCGTCTTTTAAACGAGCATGTGGCATTTGTAGTTAGAAAAGCAGAGATTGATTATATTAAACCAGCTCGATTAAATGATAACTTACAAGTCATCACTAAGATTAACCGATTTAACTCTGTTAGTATTAATTTTGAACAGCAAATTTCTATCATAAAACCAGGCTATGAACCTGAATTAATTAATAAAGCAAAAATAAAAGTGGCATGTTTGAATGTTAAAAGTTTTGTTCCTTGCCGCATCCCTATTAAAGTAAAAGAGGAGTTTCAGCGTGTCGGCTGATATGTCAATTTTAGGATTATTTCTTAACGCTAGCATCATTGTGCAAATTGTCATGGTGTCTTTATTGCTGTTATCTGTGATTTCATGGGCAATGATAATGAGCCGCAGTCGTGCTTTAAACAAAGCCCTTAAAAATGGAAATCGATTTGAACAACGTTTTTGGTCTGGGGTAGATCTTGGTAAACTTTTCTCAGATTTAACCTCCAATAATAACCAACCCTCGGGTATGGAGTTATTATTTGTTTCTGGTTATAAGGAATTTGCGCGACTAAGAAAACAACAAGGAACTGGTCCTCAAGCGGTTATGGACGGTACTCATCGTGCAATGAGAGTGGCTTACTCCAGAGAGATTGATAAAACGGAGGTGCATTTGTCTTTTTTGGCAACGGTAGGTTCAACTACGCCTTATGTAGGACTTTTTGGAACGGTATGGGGAATCATGAACTCTTTTATCGCGTTGGGTTCTGTTAAACAAGCGACTTTATCAATGGTAGCGCCCGGCATTGCGGAGGCACTGATTGCGACAGCTATGGGGCTTTTTGCCGCAATCCCTGCTGTCATAGCTTACAACCGTTTTACCCATAAGGTTCAAAAAATCGAAACCCTGTATGAGAATTTTGTAGAAGAATTTTCTGGGATTTTACATCGTAAGGCGCATAGCACGATAAGTACTAAAGTAAATGTTGCACCTTTTTAGTTGGTAGATTAAATGAATCAGCAGCCAAGCTTAAGAAAAAATAAACGTAAACCAGTTTGCGAAATTAACGTTGTGCCTTATATCGATGTCATGTTGGTTCTTTTAGTGATTTTTATGATCACTGCCCCATTAATAACGGCAGGCGTTAAAGTTGATTTACCGCAAGTGAATGCCGAGCCAATGTCTGCCGATGCAGAACCTCCTTTGATTGCCAGTATTGATGAAAGTGGAAACTATTATTTGTCAGTTGGTGATTCATCGGATCAATCTTTAGAGTTACATGAGTTGATTGAATTAGTGATTGCTCATCGTGTCAACAATCCACAATCTCAAATCATGATTAATGGACATAGAGAAATAGCCTACAACAAAGTAGTGCAATTGATGAATTTACTGCAAACACAAGCTGGTGTTGAATCCGTTGGTTTAATGACTGAGCCAGAAGGTTAACTATTTTTGGGTTAAAGCCTAAAAACTAATTATTTATGAAGTTAAATAAAGCCATCATAATCTCAATTGTTGCTCATATTTTTTTGATTGCACTTTTGGCGCTTAATTTTCATTTTTCAAAAATAAAACCAAAAGCATCTAATAATCAGCGTCAAATGAATGCGATGGCTGTTAATGCAGCATCAGTCAAAAATTTACTGAAAAATATAAAACAAAAAAACATTAATATAAAAAATAAGGAAATAGAACGATTACGTAAAATTAACAAGCAGAAAGATGACTTAAAAAAGAAGAAATTTGAACAGGAAAAAAAAGCAGAAGATAAAAAGAGAAGAAAGGAGAAAGAAGAATATGAACAACAGAAAAAGAAAAAAACAGCGTCCAATAATAAAAAGAAACGAATAGCAGATGAAAAAGCACGTAATAAAAAAATAGCATTAGAAAAAAAGAACAAAGAAGACCAACGTAAAGCCGCCGAAGCTGAGAAAAAGCTTAAAGCTAAAGAAAAAGCGGAAGCAGAAAAGAAAAGAAAGAAAAAGTTAGAGGACGAAAAAAAGCGCAAAGAAGCAGAGTCTCAAGCTGCAATAGAAAGAGAGATGGAATTACAAATGGCTGCGGAAACTGAAGAGTTAAATGTAGCTCATAGACAACAAGTGATGACTGAAGTTGTTAAATATCGTTTATTGATCGAAAACAAAATACAGCGTAATTGGATAGCACCTGAAAAAAAGGGTTTTTGTAACTTCAGAATGAAGCTTGCCCCAGGTGGTTTAGTCTTAAATGTAATTAACGTTTCAGGTGACCAACTTCATTGTGAAACCGGTCAAAGAGCGATTTATAAAGCAGAACCGTTACCGGTATCGAGTGACCCGGATGTTTTTGCAGAGCTAAAAGATAGTTATTTTCAATTAGAAAATTTAGATGATGAGTAGGATGAATAGCAATATGATTAAAAAAGTAATTTTAAGTTTTTTCTTTTTTTTGAACTTAAATGTTGTTGCAGAAGAGTTTGATTTCATCATTTCAGGTGGCGCAGATAACGCAAGACCCGTTGCGGTGCTTCCCTTTTCATGGAAAGGCGTTGATGCTAAGGCAAAAGAAGATGCCGGTGCGGTAATCGCTTCAGATCTACGTCGCAGTGGTCGATTTAACCCGATGGCCCGCCACGAACAAGTTCAGAGCATTGATAATTACGAAGATATTAATCTAAAACTATGGCGTGAAAAAGGAATTGAAGCGGTAGTGGTTGGTCGGATTACTCAAATACCCGATGGTCGCTTAAAAATAGCTTATGAACTGATTGATGTTTTTAGAAAAACACAGGAAGTGCGAAATGGAAAACTTTACCAAGTTGATAGAAATAAGTTAGATAGTTATTCTGTTTTTATTCAAGCGAAAGATTTAAGATTTCACGCTCATCGTATTGCGGACAGGGTTTATGAAAAACTCACCGGAGAAAAAGGTGCCTTTGCCACTCGAATCGCTTACGTATCAGTTGATAAAACACAACAAAACCCTTTCCGACTCATGATTGCTGATTCAGATGGATGGGCACCACAAACTTTATTTACCAGCAGTCAATCGATTATGTCTCCGGCTTGGTCACCCGACGCAAAAAAATTAGCTTACGTTTCTTTTGAGAATGGTCGATCGGAAATTTTTATTCAGGATATTTATAAGAATAATAGTCGCCAAAGTGTGGCGGCGTTTGATGGTATTAACAGTGCGCCCTCTTTTTCGCCAGACGGTCGTCGTTTAGCGGTTACGTTATCGCATGAAGGAAATCCAGAAATTTATGTTTTAGATTTAAAAACTCGACGATTTTCAAGGATCACTAATAATTTTGCAATTGATACCGAAGCGAACTGGACACCTGATGGACAATCATTAACTTTTACCTCAGATCGCGGAGGTCGACCTCAAATTTATAGAAAAAATCTGTTTGGTGGTAAAGCGCAAAGAATAACCTACGAAGGTAATTATAATGCAAGCTCGTCTTTTACGCCCGATGGAAGAACCATGGTCATTGTAAATCGCACTAATGGTGTTTTTCATATCGCGGTACAAGATGTGGAGTCAGGGAATATGCAAATCATTACAGAAACACGTTTAGATGAATCGCCTAGTTTAGCGCCAAATGGCAGCATGGTCATTTACGCAACCGTATATCGTGGAAGACAGGTATTATCAGTAGTTTCAACTGACGGACGTTTTAAAGCAAGATTACCCTCTAAAAACGGAGAAGTTAAAGCGCCAGTTTGGTCACCATTTTTAAATTAATCAACGAGTGAATTAATAGTTAATAAATTTTATTATGAATATTTCAAGCATAACGTTTTAAAATCAAATATAAATAAACTGAGGTTAAAGAAGAATACAAAGGTGTTTAAAGTAACAAAAGGTCGCCTAAATGGCTTAAAAATGTGAAAAGGTGCTAATTTACTCACATTTTAACTAAGAGAATGATGATCAGTCCTTGATTGTAGGTTGAGACTTCGTTGATAATACACCGCAATACAATTGAACAGTATCGAGCGAATAAATCTAACGGAGGGTTGTTATTTTTTCGTGTATTTAGAACTTTTTAAATTGTACAATTTGATTATTAATAATACTAAAATAGCTTAATGGGAGATACCAATGTCTATAGTAAAAATGGGTAAAAGTTTTATCATTGTTGCATCTGCAACTTTATTGTTCGCTTGTGCTGGATCTGGTACAAATGATGATGGTGATGAAGCAGCAACTGAAGCAGCAACTGAAACTAAAGTAGTTGAACCAGCTCCACCACAAAAAACAGTGGATGAAATTGCTTTAGAGCAAAATAAAGCCGCTCGTGATATGGCTAACACGGTTTATTTTGAATTAGATGCTGATGTAGTTAGTTCTGCTGGTCGTGCAACGCTTGAAGCACATGCTTGGTTTTTAGCGCGTGCTGAAAATACTGGAACGGTTGTTTCTGTAGATGGTCATTGTGACGAACGAGGCACACCAGCTTATAACCTAGCATTGGGCGAGCGTCGTGCAAAAGCTGTTGCTCAAATTCTAATGTCTTATGGTGTATCTAGCTCACAAGTTAAAACTGTAAGTCACGGTGAAGAAATGCCAGCAGTAGAAGGACATGATGAGTCATCTTGGTCAAAAAATCGTCGTGCTGTTTTAGATTATGCTGAATAAGCCTAATTTAAATAAGTCAAAAAACGTTTCAAACAAATCGGTGGCTTTTGCCACCAATTTTTTGCGTTTTGTTTTTGTGATTTTTGCAGGTGTTTTTTCGAGTCTTATTATTTCTAAAAATGCAGAAGCTACTGAAAGCGCAGAAAGAATATTAGCAGAAAGAGTCAGCTTCTTAGAGTTACGTGCTCAATCTCAAAACAAGCTACAAGCCGACTTAAGTTATCAGTTTAATGAAATTCAGACACAAATTCGTGAATTGACGGGGCAAATTGAATCCCATGATTTTAAACTAAAACAGATCCAAGATCGTCAACGAGATTTGTACCGAGATATTGAATATAGGTTATCCAATTTATCTTCCTCAGGCAGCGTAAAATTAACACCTCCTAAAAATAATAAAGTTAAACCTCTTGCTAATGCAACTAATGCAACTAATGCAAATGATGTAGATGTTAGTAGCAGTAACAACAAAGGCAAAAATAGCTCTTTAGCTAGAAGAGAGTTTGAAAGGGCCTTTGCGCTAGTTAGGAATAAACAATACCCAGCTTCAATCCTTGCATTTCAAGCATTTTTAAATAATCATCCCGCGACTAGTTATTCAGCGAACGCCAGATATTGGATGGGGCAAGTTTATTTAGTTGAAAAGTCATTAGATAGTGCGGCTGAGCAATTTACACTTTTAACATCCGAATTTCCAAACTCAACGAAATCAGCAAATGCGATGCTTAAGTTAGGTGATATTTACGTAACGCAAAAAAAATGGACTTCTGCAAAGGCTTATTATAACCGTGTGGCGGAAAACTACACTGGTGCTAAACAGCAGCTTGCTAAAAATGGACTACAAAAAATACGAGAGGCAGGTTATTAAGTTTTAATAGCCTGTTTTAAATTATTACTTAATGCTTTAACTTGAATATTTATCGTGACACGACTTCGAATTTCTGAAATATTTTACTCACTGCAAGGTGAGTCTTCCTCAATTGGTAAACCCACTCTTTTTGTTCGACTCACTGGATGCCCGTTGCGTTGTGTTTGGTGTGATACTGAATACGCTTTTACAGGCGGTGAATATTGGCAATTTGATGACTTACTTGAAAAAATAAACAGCTATTCACCTCAAAACATTTGCATTACTGGCGGCGAGCCAATGGCTCAAAAAGAATCTTGTCAAAAACTAATGTTTGCATTGTGTGAATTGGGCTACAACGTTTCTTTAGAAACCAGTGGTTCAATTGATCTCGAGGATGTTGATTATCGAGTGACAAAAGTTATGGATTTAAAAGCGCCAGATTCAGGTGAAATGGCTAAGAACCATTATCAAAATATCCAATATTTAAGTAAAAGAGATGAAGTGAAGTTTGTAGTCATGAGTAGAAAGGATTACGATTGGACAAAGATGCAAATTGACCAGTACAGTTTATCTGAAAAAACTAATGTGATTATTTCACCTTGTTTTGGTGAAATTGATGAACGGCAATTAGCGGAATGGATTATTGAAGATAATTTACCTGTTAGGTTTCAAATACAGATGCATAAGATATTATGGAATGATGCCAAAGGGCATTAAGGGCATTAGGTTTTTTAAAATATGATAAAAAAAGCGATCATTTTACTATCCGGTGGATTGGATTCTACGACTTGTTTAGCGATTGCTAAAGCTAAAAAATATGATTGTTATGCACTAAGTTTTTCTTATGGTCAAAAACATTCTTCAGAGTTAGATGCTGCAAAACGTATTGCACTTTCATCCAACGTGAAAATTCATAAAATTATTGATTTAGATTTGGGTAGTTTTGGCGGTTCAGCTTTAACGGATGATTCAATTGATGTTCCTACTACTGAATCTGAATCCGCACATGAATTAGAACTAAACAATGATAAGCAATCCGATATACCTATTACCTATGTACCAGCTCGAAATACGATATTCTTTTCTATCGCGCTTGCTTGGGCAGAAGTTTTAGAGGCTGATGTGATTATTGCAGGTGTTAATGCTGTAGATTATTCTGGATACCCTGACTGTCGGCCTGAGTATATTAAAGCCTTTCAAACAATGGCTGATCTTGCCACTAAAGCTGGAATAGAAGGGAAGGGTGTTCAATTAGAAACGCCACTAATTGATTTAAGTAAAGTCGAAATTATTCGTAAAGGGTATTCTTTAGGAGTGAATTATTCCGAGACTGTTTCTTGTTATAAAGCGGATGAGAATGGTGCTGCTTGTGGCCAGTGTGATTCTTGTATTATTAGAAAAAATGCTTTTGAGAAGGCGATTAAAAAAGATCCTACAATCTATGTGTAGAGCGTATGATTAATTTTCAAAACAATAGGATATAGTCTAATAGGACATAAATTAATATGCCAAAGAATTTAAAAAAGACGCTGGTTGTTGGTATTTCGGCAACCGCGCTGTTTAATATGGATGAATCTGACCGTATTTTTTTAGACTCCAAAGACAATGACCCGGATACGGCAATTGAATCGTATCGCAATTACATGCTTAAACATGAAGAAATAGCACTAGAACCAGGAACGGGTTATCCAATGGTGGAGTCGCTACTCGGTTTAAATCGTTATCAAAAAGATTCAGACTCTCCATTAGTTGAAGTGGTTGTGATGTCTCGAAATAGTCCCGATACCGGAGTCAGAGTTTTAAAAACAATTAGACAGAACAAATTAGCCATATCTCGTTCTGCATTTACTGCTGGTGAATCGGTCGTTGATTATATTGAAGCCTTTGATGTTGACCTTTTTTTAACTACAAATATTGACGATGCTCAACAAGTTATTGATTCGAGAGCCTGTGCCGCAGCCGTTGTCAAAGCGCCTCCAAAAAGTAAAACGGAGCGTCCAGAAGGACAAGTAAGAATTGCCTTTGATGGAGATGCCGTTTTATTTGATGACGAAAGTGAGTTAGTTTATAAAACTGAAGGATTAACTGAGTTCCAAGATCAAGAAGATCGTAAACAAGATATTCCTTTAAAAGCTGGTCCTTATGCAAAATTATTAATCAAGCTATCCAAGCTGCAAGAGCGTTTACCCATGCGAATAGAGTATTCTCCAATACGAATAGCATTGGTAACAGCAAGAAGTAGCCCAGCTGAAATGCGAGTGATAAAAACTTTGAGACGTTGGGGGGTTTATATAGATGAAGCCTTTTTTATGGGAGGACTAGATAAAACAAAAATTTTAAATGCATTTAGACCTCACATCTTTTTTGATGATCAAGACATTCATTTGGATAGAGCTGCAGGTACCGTTCCCTCAGGCAAAGTGCCTTACTTATCAGAATCTGAATTATCAAAAATATCGAATATTGGCCAAAAACTAAAAACTAAAAACTAAAAACTACTCTTCCTGTGAGAATAATATTATGAGATCGATTATATTTAAATTTTTAAGTTCAATCGTATTAATTCTATCTGTATTCAGTGTTAATTCATCAGGTGAAAATATATCTACTACGGAAACGGCCGGCAGAAAAACGTTATCCTTAGATTATTACTTAACTGAGCAATATCAATTGCTAAAGGAAATTGCTACACCTCAATCCGTTCTCAATTATCAAGTAGGGGAGTGGCATGCAAGACCGGAACAAATTGAGCGATATTTTTATAAATTAGCGGAGCAATCTGACCGAGTGAAAATTGAGGTCTATGCTTATAGCCATGAACAACGTCCATTATTCTTAGCCTATATATCATCAGCGGAAAATATTAAAAACCTCGATAGCATACGTAAAAGCCATTTAAAAATGGGCAAAGACACTAATCGACCAGCAGTTACATGGATGGGCTATAGTGTTCACGGTAATGAAGCAAGTGGGAGTAATGCATCGATGCTTCTGGCTTATAAACTAGCCGCATCGACGGACAAAGAGACGCTAGAGCTATTAAATAATCAGGTGGTGATAATTGATCCCATGCTAAATCCTGATGGTCTTGCCAGATTTGCTCATTGGGCGAATATGTATAAAAGTAAAATTCCAAATAGTGATCCTAATACTCAAGAGCACAACGAAAATTGGCCACAAGGTCGAACTAATCATTACTGGTTTGATTTAAACCGTGATTGGTTATTATTACAACATCCTGAATCTCAGGGAAGAATAAAAATGTTTCACCATTGGAAGCCCAACGTCGTGACAGATTTTCACGAAATGGGAACCAATAGTACTTATTTTTTTCAACCGGGAGTCGAGTCAAGGCAAAACCCTTTAACTTCTAAACAGAATTTCAACTTGACTCAAAAAATTGCAACTTATCATGCGAAAGCGTTAGATGACATTGGCAGTCTGTATTACAGTAAAGAAAGTTTTGACGATTTTTATTATGGCAAAGGTTCAACCTACCCAGATATCAATGGATCAATAGGGATTTTATTTGAACAAGCGTCTGCACGCGGTCACGTTCAAAAATCAAAGCATGGATTAGTATCATTTCCTTTTGCTATTAAGAATCATTTAACCACTTCATTGTCGACATTAAAAGCTGTCCAAGAAAATCGAAAAGCGCTATTACAATATCAAAGCAATTTTGTGAAAAAATCAAAATTGAATGCAAGCACACAACGAATTCGCGCCTATATTTATTCTAGTCAGGATGATTATCGTTTAAATGAGTTTAATAAAATTTTACAAGGTCATAAAATAGAAACCTACCCACTTAAAAAATCAGTTGAATTTAGTGGCATAGAGTACAAGCCCGAAAGCTCTTTTATTATCCCTTTAAGACAGAGTCAATCTTCTTTGATTACAGCGATGTTTGAGCAACGTACACAATTTATAGACAATACTTTTTACGATGTATCTAGTTGGACAATGCCATTAGCTTTTGGTTTTAATTACACGGCGATAACACGCTCAGATTTTGATTTGGATCTATACTCTGAAAAAGCGATGGAAAATAATATTATTTTTGAGGAGCCTAAAAATAGTGTTGTCGCTATTTCGTTACCTTGGAAAAATTATGCGTCTGCAAAACTACTTTCTTTATGTTTACAAGCTGATATTAAAGTTAGGAGTGTTACTAAAAAATCAATATTCAAGGCAGAAAATAAACAAATTAATTTATCACATGGCGATCTATTAATTCAGTTAGACAACCAATCACTATCGAGAAAAGAACTTTACCAATTCTTACTACCCATAGTACAAGAATTGAATGTTCAACCCTCTTTTATTTATTCTGGGTTTGCTATTTCGGGTAATGATTTTGGTAGCCCTAGTATTCCAATGATCAAAAATGTTAAACCTGTTTTGGCAATTGGTAAGGGAGTTAATCGTTATCAAGCTGGTGAGATTTGGCACTTAATGGACCAAAGGTTAGAACAGCCATTAAGCATGATGACATTTGAAAAATTAGTTAATAACCATTTATATGAATACACTCACATCATTTTAGCGGATGGAAATTATTCCTCGGATGAAAAACTTGTTGCAAAACTTATTAAATGGCTTCGAGATGGCGGGATCTTAATTAGCCAATCACGTGCTACTCAGTGGGTTGCCGAGCGAGAGTGGATTTCGAGTGTTGAGGCAAAACTGAATTTAACAAAAGATACTCATCAACCTTACTCTCAATTGAGTGAAGATAATTCACGACATTATATTGGCGGAGCTATCGCTCAGCTAAATATTGACTTAAGCCACCCTTTATCTTTTGGATTAGATAGCTCGAAACTAGCGGTTTTTAAACGAAGTCAATTTTCTTTAACTGAGCCCAAAGAGTCATTTGTTTCAATTGCTCGATTTGATAAAAAACCGCTTATTGCAGGATATATATCGGAAGAAAACCAAAGTAACTTATCAGAGAAAACTAGCATTTTGGTTCAAGGGGTTGGTAAAGGTAAAATTATTGCCTTTAGTGATGATATGAATTTTCGTGGATTTTGGTTGGGAACCAGTCGAGTATTTACTAATGCACTTTATTTTTCTGATTTAATTAAAGCAACTCAAAAAAGTAAGGAGAAACCGGCTACCGATAAATAACTTACTTATCACTTTTAATTCGTTCCAAAGTGAAGAGTTGTGTTTTATAACAGTCAATATTCTTATCTAGTCATAAATAAATAAAATGCCGTTAGTCGCTTTTACAGATTTACCTACTTTTGATCGTCTCCATTCAGAGCATCATGATGTGTTGACGATTGATAAGGCTCAACAACAAGACATTCGTGAGCTTCATATCGGATTGTTAAACATGATGCCAGATGCATCGCTGCAAGCGACTGAGCGGCAGTTTATGCGGCTTGTTGGTGATTGTAATCAGATCGTTCAGTTTTATGTTCATTTATTCACTATTCCAGATATTAAACGCTCAAAATATACTCAAGAATGGATAGACCAATATTATGAAGACTTCGAATCAATTAAATCTCATGGCTTAGACGCGCTGATTATTTCTGGGGCTAATCCAATCAGTAATGAGTTAAGTGAAGAGGTTTTTTGGCCTGGATTAACTCAAGTGATCGAATGGGCAAAAGAAAGTGTGACATCTGTTTTGTGTGCCTGTCTAGCGACTCATGCTGTAGTACAATATTTATATGGTATTAAACGAACACCATTAAAGGAAAAAAAATGGGGCGTTTTTGAACATCGATTAACCAATAAACAGCATCCATTAGTTAGGCATATGAATACTAGATTTAATGTACCTCATTCTCGAAATAATGAAATTAGCAGTGCTCAGCTTATGGAAAAAAACTTAGTACCACTCGCTATAAGTGAACAAGCCGATCTGCATTTAGCTGTTAGTTCTGACGGTTTCCGATTCATTTTTTTTCAAGGACATCCGGAGTACGATGATTTAAGTTTATTTAAAGAGTATCAGAGGGAAGTGAGCCTGTGGTTTTATAGTGAACGACAGGACTACCCTCCATTTCCGGAAAATTATTTTGATATCAGGTTACAGGAAACTCTATTAGATTTCGAGAAAGATGTCACTTTAGCAAAAATTAAAAATTTGAAATTCCCACAATGGAACAATAAAATAGTTTTTAGTCAACTGGATAATACTTGGAGAGATACAGCATTATCCATTTACAATAATTGGCTTGGCTTAGTTTATCGGTTGACGAATGAAGATCGTAAAAAGGTTTTTATGCAAGGTGTCGATCCTAATAATCCTTTAGATGGTATTTGAAATGTTTTTTTAAACCAAAATTTAATATTAATACAACGGCTAAGATCTTATTATAGGGTAAATTTTATTGTCTAGTAGATTTGTAGAATGGAACTCAAGCAAAGTGAATCAATTAACATAAATAAGGGTTTTATCAGTCTGTTATTTGATTCTAGCGCCTTGAAAAATATCTACGTATTGTTTGTCTGACCTCATGAACTGCCAATCTGAGGGCAACTTTTTCTTCAATTTCCTTACAAATTTTAATTGGATGACTTAAGTGATATTTGATGATTTAGTGTGGTTCACGATAAAAATTTTGATATATAGTTTGTAAATTGTTGAGATTCACTTGAAATCATTGGTTTTATTATGTTGACACACTAG
>JBLIBL010000034.1:0-31855 GCA_047633355.1 Polaribacter sp. | reverse complement strand
TCAGCGCCAATTAGGTCCGCTACTTGATTTCTTGAAATATCGACCAGTTCTTCCGCTTGCCATCCAAAACGATGAGAGCGAGATGCAGGGTTGCCAAAGTGACCATCAATACTTAAGCAATTAATCATCGCTTTTACAACTTTTGGATCAACAGGCGTAGTCGCGGCATAGTCTAAATATATAGGTAGTTTCATTTTAATTAAATCTATTATCTATTTGAATTCAGTGATCATGATTCTTCTTGTTCATTTAAAAAATCATTGGACTCAATTCCAGGAATGTCCAACGATTCAACATCAATGCCTTTATCTTCCATGGCTTTCAATAATAACTGCATTTGTTGATCAACGCCTCTCGAATGTTTTAGAATGCTCGAAATAACTTGTGAAACTGGATCATAACATTTTTCACTTTCGCCATAAGCTTCAAAACCTATCAGTTGCTCGACTCTTTCTCTGTTAGTTTTTGGTTTTTGACAATCACCATCAATAATATGTCCTGGAATTCCCACAACGGTTGCTCCCTCTGGAATTTCTTTAGTTACGACAGCATTTGAACCTACCTTAACACCTTTATGTAAGGTAATAGGGCCTAATATTTTTGCTCCCGCGCCAATAACAACATTATCTTCAAGTGTTGGATGTCTTTTACCTGCGTCCCAAGACGTTCCACCAAGAGTGACACCATGATAAAGAGTCACATCATTGCCAATCACGGCGGTTTCACCAATCACTACGCCCATCGCGTGGTCAATAAAAAACCGCCGCCCAATTTGCGCTCCAGGATGTATTTCTACACCGGTTATTGCTCTTACAAACGTAGAAATAAAACGTGCCAATCCAAACCAGTTTTTATTCCATAGTGCATGAGTGATCTTATGCCACCAAATTGCGTGTAATCCTGGGTAATTTAATAGTACTTCCAAAGTGTTTCTTGCTGCCGGATCTCTATCAAATACGCTCTGTATATCTTCCTGTAATCTATTTTTAATTTTATTAAACATGTGAACCTTAATGAACCTTCTAACAAAAACATTTTGAGTTAAGTTTGTTTTAAATTGAGCTTGTTTTCAATAGATGAAAGGAATCCTCTTAGTATTTTGAACTCACTTTCCGTCATATCAGTACGGCTAAACAAGCGATTTAAACGGTTATCAATTTGCTTTTGGTGAGCGATATTTAAATAACCAACATTGGTCATGACGCCTTTTAAATGATTGAGCAGTCCATCCAGCTGATTTCGATTAATCACTCTTTCATTATCAATGACGCGTTGCTCCGGCAATTGTTGCACTTGTGAAAAAGCAAGCCTCATTTCATAGGCTATTAATTGCACTGCTTGGGATAAATTCAAGGATGAGTAGTCAGAATTTGTAGGTATATAGACTTGGTAATGACAAAGGTGCAGTTCTTCATTCGTTAAACCAGAATTTTCAGTTCCAAAAAGAAGCGCTACAGGTACATTCTCAGAGTTTTCTTTAATGATGGTTGTTAACTCTCTGGGCGTGACTAATCTAGTCGAAAGTGAGCGAGTACGTACACTCGCACCAACCACCAAACGACATTCAGATATTGCTTGCTCAGTGGATTCAAATACCTCTGCGTTAGTTAGTAGGTCGGAGGCTTTTGATGCCCTTTCCGTAGCCTCTGCACTTGGAAAATGTTTCGGATTGACCAATCGAAGCTTCGACAAACCCATGACCTTCATGGCGCGCGCAGTTGCTCCAATATTGCCTGGATGGGTGGTGTGAGAGAGAATAACTTTGATTTGATCTAACATGAGTCGTTAATTCGGAATGAGCTAAGTTGAATATTTTTAATTCTACCTAGAGTTTGATCTAAAAACAGCTTAAAAAACTAAAAATTAAATCCGACTTCAAAAACTAAGGCATCTTCACCGTAATTAGGTGGTTTGATATCTCCATTTGAAGTATGGCGTAAATAGAGACGAAAGTTCTTATAGGCTATTCCCAAGTTTTCTTGAAAACTAATATCACTAGAGTTAGATTTAGAAAGTTTGGAAGTATAGGTCACTCCAAAATCAAAGAATACTCGCCATTCGTTACTTACTTCATATTGAAGCAATGTTCCTACAAGAGAAAGCATGTAATGTGACTCGACGTAGTCAATACCCCACTCAGGATTTGTTTCCAACCACGCGGTTTTAGGGTACGTTTCCCAATGACTTATATTTGCTTTCCAGATACCTTTCTCAGCGGAAAGAGAATACATTTTATAGCCACTTTCATCTGCTTGGTAAATATCACCAATACCGACCAACCACTCCGTAGCTATGGAATGGGAACAATAAAACGAACAAATAAATAAGAATACTTTCATCTATTCATTTTAGAACAATTTAACCCAAGAAGAAATTTTATTATTGATCATATTGCTAATAAAAACTATCCCTAACGCCACCCTCAGCATTAGCCATATCAACTAGCATTTTCGCTGGCTCAAACCGCTCACCACAAGTCCCTTTTAACGCTAACATTTTTTCTACAACAACCTTTGCACCAAGTGCATCAACATAGCGAAAAGGTCCGCCTAAAAATGGTGGGAAACCTAATCCGAAAATCGCTCCAATATCGCCATCTCTTGGACTATTTAAAATCCCTTCTTGCAAACATAAAACAGATTCATTCACCATTTGTAAAATACAGCGATCCGCTATTTGTTGTTCATCCATTTGATTATCTGGAGTCACCCCTAATAATGCATAAATGCTTTGATCCACTTCTTTTTTATTAGACTTTCCGCTGTAATCATAAAAACCACGTTTATTTTTACGTCCTTTTCTATCATCACCTGCTAATTTCGTAAAAATTGCTGGTGGTAACATTCTATCGCCAAACTCTGCCGCCATAATGGGTGCTATTTTTGTTCCGACATCAATCCCGACTTCATCCAGTAATGTAATCGGTCCCACTGGGTATCCTGCTTTTTTAAGCGCATTATCAATTTTATCAATTGCGACACCTTCTGAAACTAAATGACCGGCTTCATTAACAAATGGTCCTACAATCCTGCTAGTGTAAAACCCAGTGCCATCTTTGACTACAATGACGGTTTTACCTTGTTTTTTACCGAATTCTACACAGCTTGCAATAACTTCGGGCGAAGTTTTATCCGTAATAATTATTTCTAGTAATGGCATTTTGTCTACTGGCGAAAAATAATGTAGGCCGATTACATTTTCAGGATGATTAGCTCCTTCTGCAATTTTAGTGATTGGTATTGAAGATGTATTTGAAGCAAAAATAACATTGTCGCCACAATTTTTTTCAATATCCTTTAGCATTTGCTGCTTTAACTCTAAACTTTCAAAAACCGCTTCAATCACAATTTCGCAACGCTTAAACCCTTGATAATCGGTTGTACCGGTAATTTGGGAGAAGCGTTTATTGGCATCGGTAACCGTCAGCTGTTTTCTTTTGATTCTTTTTTTATAAAGATCCCAACAATATTTAAGTGCGTGATTAACACCTTCTGTGTTTTGGTCTTTTACTCTGACTTTATATTTTGCTTTATCCGCGGTCACATAAGCAATACCTGCCCCCATCAATCCGCCACCTAAAATGCCGACACGATTAATAGGGATCAAATCAACCTTTCCTGCAACACCGGTATCTTTTTTAAGCTCATTACTTGCAAAAAAGATATTCATTAACTGTTTAGCCACAGGCGACATGACAAGTTCTGCAAATCCTTGAGCCTCAGCCTTTAACCCTGCAGAAAAGCCTTCATCCATGCCAATTTTAACCGCATTAATTATTTTTTCTGGAGATGGGTAATTGCCCATAGTTTTTCTATTGACTGTTTCTAGCGCTTTATCAAAAATTACTTTTCTACCCATTTGTGTTGTTTCTAACGCTAGCTGTTGAAGTCCTGCGACAGACAGTATCATATTCGGTTTAATCTTTAATTTAAGTGCACTAGTGATTCTTTTATCTTTACCAACTAACTTCAGTGCCACTTTTTCGGCCGCCTTTCTTAAATTAGCTTTCGCCACTAGTTCATCAACAATACCTAATGATTTTGCCTTTTTAGCAATCAATTGTTTTCCGGTGAGCATTAAGTCTAAAGAGGTTGCTATGCCGACCAAGCGAGGCAATCTTTGCGTACCTCCACCACCGGGTAATAACCCTAGCTGCACTTCTGGCAATCCGAAACGGCTACTGGCATCATCGGTTGATATTCGATAACTACAGGCCATAGCAAGCTCTAAACCACCGCCTAAACAAGATCCATTGATGGCCGCAATAATAGGCATATTAAGTTGCTCCATTTTTCCAAAGAGCTCATGACCGGTATTTGCAACAGCTAAAACATCGTCTGCCGTCTTTAAATCTTGGAGCATGGTAATATCAGCGCCCGCAATAAAACAACTTTCTTTAGCGCTAATTATCACAAGCGCTTTAACTGAGGTGTTCAATTTAATCGTTTCAAATATGGTTTCAAACTCTTCGGCAAATTCCGCCCGTAAAGTATTTTGAGACTCACCTTTAACATCCAGTGTTACCCATGCAACGCCATTATCGGCAATCTCTAAACTAAAAGCGGATTGATTTTTTTTTGTCATTTTTAATTGCTCCAATATTCTCATGCGCTAACTAAAAGGTGATAGCTATTGAAAAATTATATTCGTTTTACTTACTCTACTATATCTCTATTCTGACTCTAAGATCATAGCGGCACCCAATCCACCAGCAGCACAGGCAGTAGTTAAGCCAGTGCCTCCGCCTCGTCTTTTCAATTCACGTAAAGTTTGAGTAATCATTCTTGTGCCAGTTGCAGCAAATGGGTGACCAAATGCTAATGAACCACCGACGACATTAAACTTGTCCATATCAATTTCACCAATTGCCTGATCTCTTCCTAGTTTATCTTTTGCAAATTGTTTGCTAGCAAAAGCTTTAACATTACAAAGTGTTTGCGCAGCGAAGGCTTCGTGCATATCAATTAGGGTTAAATCTTTTAATTTCATACCGGCTCTATCAAGAGCAATAGGTGTTGCATATGACGGACCCATTAACATATCTTTTTCAACTTGAGTAGCAGCAAAGGCATAGCTTTTAATATAACCTAAAGGTTGATAACCTAACTCATTTGCGCGGGATTCTTTCATCATCAATATAGCCGAAGCACCATCCGTTAAACCGGTACTGTTTGCAGCGGTTAAAGTGCCATTTTTTTTATCAAATGCTGGTCTTAATTTAGCGTAGCTTTGAAGTGTTGAATCAGCTCTTACGTTATTATCTTGTGAAAGTGCTTTGGTAAAAGGTTCAACATAAGCTGTCATTACTTCATCAGTTAATTTTCCTTCGGCCCACGCTTTTGCCGCTAAGGTATGTGACCTATGTGCCAAAGCATCTTGCTCTTCTCTAGTAATATTATGATCACGTGCCATTTGCTCAGCGTTTTGTCCCATTGTGAGGCCTGTTGAATATTCAACAACTGACGGTGGAACAGGTACTAAGTCACTAGGTCTAATTTGGCTAATTAATTTCATTTTTTGACCGAATGTTTTCGCCTTAGAGAGTGCTAACAATAACCTTGCTAGTTTTTTTGTAACGCCAATAGGCACTACCGAAGAGGAATCTGCACCACCGGCGACACCAATTTCGGCACTACCAGCTTTAATGGCTTCAGCTAGACTAACAGCAGACTGAAAGCTGGTTGCACAAGCTCTCGAAACACTAAACCCATCGGTTGATATATCCATCCCTGTGCCGAGGATAATTTCTCTGGCGATATTAGGCGCCTCTGGATGGATCAATACTTGACCAAAAACGACTTGGTCAATGAGTGATAAATCAATTTCAGTTCGATTGAGCATTTCAGAAACGACCATTTGCCCCATGGCAATAGCATTCATGTCTTTAAAGTGAGTCATTTGACGTGCGAAAGGCGTCCTTAAACCCGCAACTATGGCAATACGATCTTCTTTACTTTTGACACTACGTTTTTTAGCCGGCACTTTTTTAGCTACTGAGGGGTTAGCACTTGTTTTTTTAGGCGAGGATTTGACCGTTTTTTTTGTATCAGTGGTCTTATTTTTCTCATTCGTTTTTGGCTTCTCAGTCATTTGAATTCTCGTAGTTGTGGCTCAGATTCTAGTAACTAAGCTAGCACTTAGCTTGTCATTTAGTCTGGCACATAGTCTTAGCTTAAAAGTATAGTCGCTTTTGTTCAATCATTGATAATAAGGTAATTTACTCGTTTCGACAAACTAATTCAAACGTTTGTTTGAATTTGAAATAGAGAAAGCCTTTATTGCAATCTCAATTAGCTGATTAGCCTAAAAACTCTATGATTGCTTTTGTTAAAAAACTTCAGGTTGCTCAATACTCGAAGTATATCCTGCTTTTTCGATAATGATTAACTGCGAGCTTTTTATTGTTGGCATAATGAAATCTAATTAGTCATTTTCAAGTGGTTTTTTAAACTAACTTTATAAGCTATTTTCTTAAGTTGCATTTTTGCAATATCAGCTATCAACTTTAATCTGTCACCTTGTATTAAGTTACTATTCTAACAATGGGTGATTTTCTGGTAATTGTTTAGATACCCAAATAGCCAATTTATGCTTCATATTGACGAGCGACTCTTGATCTTTTGCGAGTGGCTGAACTAATTTATCTGACACCAAAAGCCGATAGAGGCTTTCGCATTTTTGATTTGCAGAATCTGTTGCTCCAAAATTTTTAAACCCACGATTCATTGCATACTTTTCACCTAGAACGACGGCTATTTTACTTAATTGAACTTCATTTTTTATCTTTTTCACTTTAACTTCCCCATTTTAGTTTTCTTAACTTTCGATCTAAATTCACAAACTAACGATGAGCGCTTCTAATGCAGGTTTCAAAGCAATCGCTACTTTTTGTTTCACCAACAAAGAACAAGCTTTATGTAATTGTTTTGCATCTTCCTTTTTTAATCTGTTGATTCTTTTTGAAAGCTCTAAAGCGTCTAGTTCGACATTTTTTCTATCCGCATGATTTTTATTTTTTAACTGTTGATATAAAAACAAAAAGCGACCAATTAGAACATAAGGAAAATTAAGATCTTTAATGGGTCCTTGTTGAGCAAGATACCCACCTAATGGTAATCCTTTTAATTTCATCTTTCCAATATAATCTGATCCAAAAACTGCACTTGTAAAACCTAAAATCCCGCCACCTACGGCTCCTGCTAAAAAACTACTACCAGCAAGAGCCATGTCAGCCAAAGCTCCAGTCGCAATACCAGTCATTGTACTAATCACCATCAATTGATTTTTGTTTAACCCCCATAAATACCATTGTTCTGTATCAAATAAATCTGGAGCAACTTTCAACTCCTCTTTATCAATCAATATTTTATGATAAGAAAATAGCTCCAAAAGAGTGTGGTGAGCATGCTTTTCTTTTTTTATTAGGTATTTATTATACTGAGTCTTTAAAAATTCTTGAGTTGATTCCGCCTGTTGCTTAGTTAGTACTTTCTGTTGAAACTGATAACTGCAGCATTCAACCAATAAATCAGCAAGAATATTAATACTTTGTCGAGTGAGATTGTTTTCTTGCTCTAGTAAATCCTCAATCACTAAATTAAGGTTGTTTTTCCATTTTGGCTCTAATAATGCAAATGATTTTAGAAGAGAAACTTGCTCTTGCAAATCAGCATTCATTGGATTAAAAATTTGAACCAATTTAAAAAATTGATTTAAAGCATTTTGCCAAGGTACAACATACTCATTACTTTCTATTGGGTTAATTAATGCCATACTTGGCCTACCCGTCCATCTTAAAATTTCCATTTCCGTTTCATATTCATTACCGTAAGGACGTGAACCATCAACCACATAAAGTATTGCAGCACCGTCAACTAAAGGTGTCAGTAGTTCAACTTCATCTGGAAATTTTTTTTTACAAGCTTCATCCAAAACAAATGCTTTAATCGCACCTGCATATTGATCTGCACTTTTAGCTTTTGTTTTTAACCATTTTAGAACTTGGCGGGGTCTTTGAAAACCTGGTGTATCAATCAGTTCGAAACCGCCCTTGCCTGTATCTATTCTATATTGGTTGGCATTTTTAGTAGTACCACTTTGTCTTGATATTTCAATCGAATCATTTCTAGCGAGCGTAGATACGATTGATGATTTCCCTTTATTAGGGTGTCCAACAACCGCAAAAGATGCACGGAAGCTTGAGCTAGAATTCTTATTCATCACGTTGTACTTCACTTACTTTAGTTGATTCTTCCAACGTATCTTCTAATGTCTGTTCTAATATCTCTTCTGATGATTTCGACAAATTTGGCAATAACAAAATATCCCATTGTGGATGCTTTCCAACAAAACGAGTCCACTCTTGTAAATGAAATTCTACAGCTTTAACGATCTCATCATTCTTTATATCTAATGGTAAAATATAACCTATAGAGTTTTGCATAAAATCAGAAAGCTCAGCCAAAGGAGGCTCCCAACTTTTCACAATAATCAATTGTGTCTCTCGCCACCTTTCCGCAATAATTCGTTCGCTATCTGTCCCGCTAGGGCCTGCATTGAAGACATTAATACATTGTCCGACAAGGTTCAATTTTATTTCATTTAGGAGAGGTAATGAAATATTTGCCCAATTATTTAACGCATAATCTATTTTAATATCATTGGCGCATAAGTCAAATCCACTTTCCGAATTGGTTTTATTGGTTTTATTGGTTTTGTCATTTCGTAGGTCAAATATATTATTAAGTTTAGTGGTTGTATTTTTTATTTGTTTTAATTTAAGGTTAGTTCTAATTATTATGACAACAACAAAGCGCAATAAAAAAGCATAAAATAGTTGAGTTGCTAAAATAAATTTCCACCAGTTATTAGATGCAACATTGGATTGGTTAGATATTTCATTAATTAAACGATTATCTTGAGAAATAGAAATTAAATCTAGATTTGGTTGCGCCTCATTCCAAAGCTGCCAAGGCGTGGCAATTAACTGTAAAATATTTAATATTTGCTCCGAACTTAACAGTGTGCTGCGCCAAATGAAATGGACATCTGTTGCTACCAACAGTATAAATAGAACCAGCAAACTAGCAAGACTAAAACTCATTGCTGCTAATTGACTAAAGTAAAAGAGGGTCAATTTAGGCGATTCAGTTTGTGGTAACATTAAATATTGTTGTTTATATTTTGTAAAAATAAAATTATTTTTCTGTATAAAAGAAATAACTAAAGTTGATAACGAACCTAACTGAAAAGGAGAATAAAAATAACTCATAAATGAATAGACGAGTGAGCTACAGGGAAAAATAACATATAAAATAATAAGATATAATAAATTAACCCGTCCTAAACTATCACCTGATAATACAGACCAACTTAATATCAATCCGAAAAAAAAACTAAACCATAATATTGGTTTTGAAATTTGAGTTAATTTCCCCAACACCATTGTTAATTATTCTTCAGTTGCTAGTTCGTCTACAACCATCTCTTCTAGTCTATCCAAATCCGGTATAGATGCAGAAATAGAGTCGACTTCAATTTGCATTTTTTCTGATTCGGCTAAATTTTCAGAAGACATAAATCGAATGTTGACTGCCGTTACATGAGAGAGTCGTGGAATACCTTGTACAACAATGGCTAAATACGGCGTATCGTGGTTACCATTAAGTGTGTGAACAACGGCTATTCTAGAGCGCTTATTTGCTTGTGGATCTTTCGCACCACCAATTATATCAACAGATATTAATGGGATATTCATCCCTCGCCATAACAAATGCCCTAATAACCATTGTGCTTTGCCATCACTCTGGGTAAATAATTCAACATTACTGTAAGGAACGATTTCTGCAACACTCAAGTTTGGTAAAAGAATATGACTATTGATTGTCGGAATCATTAAAGTATAGACTTCTGTGTTTAAATCAGTTTGATTCGGCTTTGTTGAATCGGAACTTGTTTGTTTTGAATCAGCCATATTAGAATCCTATAATTTTTAAATTTCTTTACTTGTTACTTTACTTGTTACACATTATACAGTTTTTTTACTAGTCGTTCGGCGAGCATTTCCGGTGTCGCAACAACTTTTGCTAACCCTGCATTAATAATTGCTTGAGGCATCGAAGCATTCGCACATGTTTCCACTGATTGCGCCCAAATTTCACCGTTAACTGCAGCCAGTTTTTTAGCGCCTTGAAAACCATCTTGACCCATACCACTGAAAATGATTGCTCCGCATTTATCAGTATAAACAGTTGAAATGCTTTCTATAACATCGTCTATACAAGGTGAATAAGGAGCACTCCAGCTTTGAGAGTGGTCAACTAGCATTGATCCATCTCTTAAAAATGTCAGCTTTCCCTTTAAAGGTGCTAAAAATACACTTCCAGGTGTTAAAACATTACGTCCGCTAGCCACCTTGACTTCAAAATGACTGTTAGTAGTTAATATATTGGCTAATACTGGTAAAAAACTCTCATCTATATGTTGAACAACAATAAAACAAGCATTGATATCCGCCGGAATATTATGCATAAAACGTTTAACCGCTGCTGGGCCACCAAGTGATGCACCAATAATCCAACAAGGTGTTAATGAGGAAGTCATAGATTTTTCATCATCTGTTTGAAAATCTATATCTGTAGCAGCATCCTCAAGCATCGGAATTTCAAAGCTTAGTTCTTCAGGATTGAGCGATACTGAATTAGATTTCGCATCAGCTGAACTTTCAGCTACGTCTTCAGCATACGCATTTATATCAAAATTAATTGTTTCACTGATAGTTTGTGGTGAGTTTAAAGTTTCAATTACATCGTTATCTTCTAATATTAAATCGCTCTTATTTATAACTTCTTGGCCAACGGACTCAGCGACATCAAGGTCAACAATTTTATCAATTTTATCAATTTTATCAATTTTATCAATTTCAAATAAAGCTTTACCTGTTATTGGTTCATCACTTTCCAAAGATAATACAACATTTTCAAGCGCTTCATCTAATAAAGAATTATTTTCTTCTTGGGTGGAATTATTTACAAGTTCATCATCCTCTTCATCAATAAAAACGGCGCGTCCTGTAATAACCTGTTCCGTTGTTTCTAGGGAAAGTCCCAATGATTTCTCTTCAGTCGCGATAAGGCTTGACTGACTATGTTCATCATTTTGAAACTCTTCTTGTGGATCTATTTCTTTATCAAACACATCATCCGTTAAAAAATTAGAACAGTCTTTAACCGCTTCTTTTTCAGACTCCAAAGATAAACCGGAGTGTTCAAGTTTTTCATTAACAATTTGTATTCTGTCATTTTCACTTTGTTTTACAATTTCAGTTTCTAAAAAGTCATCATCCTCAATATTAAAATCTGCTTTGCCTTGCGATAAAGGCCCTTCATCGCCTTCAAGCGAAAAATCGATATTAATGCCTTCTAGATCGATTTCATTTACAAATAAATCCTCGTTCCCCTGCTCTTTTAAGGTTTTTTCGACTGTTTTTGAACCACTGCTTAGATGTTCAATACTTAAATCAGAATGAAGTTCTAAAGCTGATTCTTCATCCGCTTGATGTTCCTGTAATTTAATTTCGTGAGCATCTTGATACTCTTTAGTTGTCGCTAAAGCGATATCATCACAGTATGATTCAGGCTCAGCTTCTTCTAAAGAATATTCCGAATGGTTCGATATTAAATCATCATTTCTAGTTGATTCTAATACTGGAATTGATAGATTAGAAAAATCTATATCTTCAATATTATCTCTTTTATTTGGTTCTAATTGATATTGATTAATATCAATTTTATCTTTACCATCCTCAATATTAGTTTCGATTTCTGACATATTAAAATATTGATTGTCAATTTCAAATTCTTTTTTAGCATCATCTAACTCTAGCTTTTCATCTGTGTTTTTTTCGTGGCTTATTATTGCGGCGTCTAGAAAATCAAGTGTTTCCTCGGTAGAGAGCTCCTCATCATCCAAATCGATAGCTTCCTGGAGAACATTATCAAAAACGATGTCATTGGATATATTAAAGTCATCTTCAGGTTCTACTTCTATTGATTCAACTTGAATTTCATCATTTAGTGATGCTTCTTGTTGCAAGGAATGCAGTTGAAACGAGTCAAGTTGCGGTGATATATATTCTAACTCACTCACAAGTTCTGCAGCTATATCACTCGGTAAACCAACACTAGTTGTTTGCAACTCATCCAATGCCGAGTCTAGGATTGATATACTTGCATGAGGTTCGATGGCGTCAGGCTCAATAGCATTAGGTTCAATTGTACCTAATTCACTTAAATCTAGTACTTCATTGGACTCTTTAATAGCCTTTAATTTAATAGTTTCAGAGAAGTTAATTTCTAATTCAGATGATGCAGATTGTTGCCTCTCTGATTTTTCATTTTCTATTTGTTTTTCAAGACCTGACACTTCATACAGGCGACTGACTAAATTTCTACACCAGTACTCAAGATGTTCTTCTTTAGATAATGAACCAGGTTCATTAAAGTAAACAGAAGCATCTGACTCATCTAATAATATATCAATATTATCATGCCAATGGTCGTCATCAACGCTTAGTAACCAAACATTAATTTCAGTTGACTCTGCATGTTCACTGGATATTTCTTCTGGCGTTAAATGGTAGGCTACATTAATCCCTTGCTCTTGTAGCAAGCGAACTAATGTTTTGCTTTCTTGGTCTTCGGAGGATACTAAACCGATCGATAAATTACTCACAAATTACCTCAAGTAATTTTATTCTGGTTATCGTTTAGTTTGTTGTTAGCCTGTTTTGCTTCACTCAATAACTTATTAATTGTTTCTATTAAATCAGTTTCGTTATAAGGCTTACCCATATACTCGTTAACTCCAATTGTCATGGCCCTGTCTCGATGTTTCTCACCAGTGCGCGAAGTGATCATGATGATCGGTATATTTTTTAATCTCTCATCGTGGCGAATAATCGTCGCTAGTTCAAATCCATCCATTCTTGGCATTTCTATATCTAGTAACATCACATCTGGAATATCATCATTTAAAACAGTTACCGCATCAACACCATCTTTGGCGGTCATAACATCGTAGTCATGGCGTTCTAATAATCGTGTTGTTACCTTTCTAACGGTGATGGAATCATCCACTACCATTATCCTAGGTGTTACTTCTTCTACATAATCTTCAACTATTAATGGTTCTTCAGTTATCGTAGCATCAACCCTTCTAACTAAGGCAGGCATATCTAAAATAAGAACGACACGACCATCCCCTTGGATAGTTGCTCCGGAAATACCGCTGACAGAACTCAATTGTTTACCAACTGATTTCACTACTATTTCTCTGTTTCCTAAAAGTTCGTCAACTTGTAACGCTGTAGGATGATCCGCTCCGTGTAACAACAATACAGGTAAAGGTTGTGTATGATTAGTTATTTGATGAGATACATTGCGATCGAGCATTTGACCTAAATAGTACATAGAGTAATCTATTCCGGCATAAGCAAACTTTGCTTCTCTATCGTTATAATATTCGTCTAATTCATAAGGGCTTACGCGAACGATACCTTCAATATTTGCTAAAGGAATTGCATAAATTTCTTCGCCAATAAGTACCATCAACGCATGATTGACTGACACTGTAAATGGTAATCGAACCGTAAATGTTGAACCGAAACCTTCTTGAGATTCAATTTCGATGATACCGCCGAGCTGCTTAATCTCACTACTCACGACATCCATGCCAACACCACGACCAGATATTTGTGTCACTTTTTCAGCGGTACTAAAACCGGCTTCTAAAATTAACTGTCTTAACTCCTTGTCACTTAGCTCTGAAAATTCTGTAATTAAACCTCTTTCAAGAGCTTTGTTTTTAATAGCGTCTAAATTTAAGCCGCTTCCATCATCTTTGATTTTTATAAAAACTTCACTACCTTCTCGATATAAAGAAATAGCTATTTTTCCTGAAACAGGCTTGTTGAGTTTCTTTCTTTCTTCTGGTGACTCGATGCCATGATCCATTGCATTTCTTAGCATGTGCTCTAAAGGCGCAATCATTCGTTCAAGTACGTTTCTATCCATTTCACCATCAGCACTAATAGAAAGAGAAACTGTTTTTCCTAGTTCTGTACTGATCTGTCTAATCATTCGGCGCAGTCTTGGTACTAAGCTTTCAAAGGGAGTCATGCGTGTTTGCATTAAGCTCTCTTGCATTTCTGTATTAACTCGCCCTTGCTGAAGTAACAAAGTTTCCGAGTCAGATATCAATGAATCGAGTGTATCTTTCAGATTCATTAAATCTCCAGCACTTTCACCTAAACTTCTAGTTAGTTCCTGTTGTCTGGTATAACGATCCATTTCTAATGGATCGAAGTCATCATATTCCGTTCCACCTGTAATTTCTCGTCGATAAGATATTTGTGCTTCAGTCTCAATGTCTAAGTTTCTAAGCTGATCATTCAATCGGTCAACTGTCGAACTCATCTCGACTAAGTTGTTTCTTAATACTGACATTTGTTGCTCTACTCGAGAGCGGAAAATACTGGTTTCTCCCGCAAGGTTTGTTAAGTCTTCTAACTGCGTAGAATTAATCCTAACAACATCAGCTGTTACTGCTTTTTGTTCTAGTACGCGAAGTTTTTTTTGCTCTTCAAAGGAAACAATATCTGCTTTATCGCGTATTTTTTCTTTTGCTTCAGATTTTCCGGAAGCTTTATCTACTTTTTGTTTAGTTCCACTGATCGTCTTTTCATTTGGAACAACTTCCTTCTTATTTGATGTCGTTTCATCTATTGTGTCTTCAGTCTTTGTTGCAAAATCAGACGTTTGGCTGGCTTCAACAAATTTAGCAGGATCAACTCCAGAAATTAGTTGCTTTAACTCAGATAAATATTTTTCAGGAACCGTCATTTGATTTTTTGATTTTACTTCTTCAATCAAGGTTGCAATTGTATCGTAACCTCGTAATAAGAAGTTCACATCACTTAACTCTGCATCCAAACTTCCGGCATTTATTTTTTCAAAATAGGTTTCCATCTCATGGGTTAAGTCACCCAAGATCATTAAATCTGATAAACGAGCGCCACCTTTAAAGGTATGTAGAATCCGTTGCAACGTATCGATAGCGTCTCGGTTAGATAATTTTTCGCTCCATAAATGTAATCCTTCATCTAGAGCGATAAGAAGTTCTTCAGCTTCTTCGAGATAAATTTCTAGTACTTCTAACCCATCTTCATCCAATTCGAGTTTTTGAACATTGCCACTCATGATCAATGGAGAGGCTGGCGCGATTGTATCTTCGCTAATAATCCGTTCTTTCTTTTCCTGAGGTTTTATAAAATAATCAGTTTTTAAATTCTCAACTTTCTCTTCTGTCTCAATTAGTTCAGCAACAATTTCACTTTCTGTTTCTTCAACTATTTCTTCTATTTGGATGGGTTCAAACTCATCAATAACAATTTGTTCAAATGTCGAATCGATAGTATTAGCATCTACATCTACATCTGCTACGCCTATATCTATTACGTTTATATCTGTTGCGTTTATATCTGTTGCGTTTATATCTGTTGCTTCTAAAGTAGCCGAACCTATCGAATTTTCGTTTAATACCGAACTTACGTTCTGAATAATATCTTTCTTGTCGTTAGGTATTGGTTCTTGTCCTAGATGAAGTCTAATCGCATTAATCTGACTGATTGCGGGGTCAGGCCATCTAAAACTTCTAAGAACATCGACCATTTCAATTAATTGGTCATTCGCTTTCACCGATAATATATAGTCATTATTACCTAACACCTTTCTGCCATCAACGGCGCCATTATATATTTCTTCTACCGCGAAAGAAAGATCACCTATATTCATAGCTCCAGCCATTCGGGAGCTACCTTTAAGTGTGTGAAAGACTCGTCTTATTTCTTTTAAAACAGGCTCAGCCGCATAGTTATATTTAAACTTAGTCAGTAATGATAAAGCGCTTTCGGTTAGCTCATCCGCTTCTTCTACGAACAACTCTACTAACTCTTGATTCATATCCGCAGGTGCATTTATTCTTGAAAATTCAGCTACCCAACGATGCATTTCATCAACTAATGCTGTGGGAGTGTTTATATCTTCTTGTGAGGCTAATTGATTTAACATTCCGGTCAAAGAGTCAACACCAAGATTGGTCAGCCGGCAGTATTCTTTTTTATCATCGCCGGTATCAACAAGCACCCTGCTCACGGCTTCAGTCGCTATTGCAATCTTGTGTATTGAGTCAACCGAAATCATTTCACTACCGCGTCTAAAAGTATGCAGTTCCGAAGAAATTTGACCAAGGCTAACTAATTCGTGAGGATTTTTAACAAATTTTTCTAGCAGGCTTGTGACTTCATTAAGTATATCTAAGCCTTCAGTTAAGAAGATAGAGACAAAATTTTGGTCTCTTTGTTTATTTGAAGCACCAGCACTTGAACTATAAGGTTGAGAATTAGCAAGAGTTGTTACTTCAACAAGAATATTTTCATATTCCTTAGATTCAATACTCTCAGATTTTTGTAAATTTTCTATTATTTCAGTGACTGCATTACACGCACTCGTATAAACACCAACAGCTTCATCTTCAAAATACTCACTATTTCCTTTAATTAAGCGAGCGTATTGCTCAAGCGGCCCAACAATTTGCGCTATTAGCGATACAGTTGCCATATGTGCACTGCCTTTAAGCGTATGTAGTGCTCTAATTAAGGCATCTGTAACTGAAAGTTTTGAACCGATAGACGCGTTAGAGAGAAACTGATTAATAGCTTCCAAATGTACTTTAGCTTCATTGACAAATATCTCCAATAGTACGGGATCAATTGAATCATCTTTAGAATCTGAACCGACCTTATCTAGGAGAGTTGGAATTTCATCCTCAACAGGCACAGGTTGATACTCCACAAAAGACGCAATATCTAAGCCATTTGCGAGATGATTTGCTTTATCAATAATGACATCAATATCTAAATTTTTGTTAGTTTCTTTTTCTGAGAAAGATTTAATTAATTTAGGTAACAACGACAAAGTCTGATTGAGTAAATTTGTTACAGTTTGATCGGCAACTAAAGAGTCTTCGATTACTTTATTAAGCATATTTTCAACTGCCCAACTCAACTCACCAATGTCTTTAGCGCCGACAAGGCGACCACTGCCTTTTAGTGTATGAAAGGAACGTCTTAAATCTGCACGAACTGTGACATCATTTATATCGTTGATCCATTTTGGTAGGTTTGTCTCTATCGAAGCAATCTCTTCTTCAACTTCTTCTAAAAAAATCTCAAGAACCTCATCATCAATTAAGGACTCATCAATTTCTTTTTCTGCTGAAGCATGTAAAAGTGGAATAACTTCCGCAGTTCTTTCTTGTTGTTGCTCTTCTGCCAAACTTGGTGCGTCTGTATGATTTAACTCAACTTGTGAGCTGTCTGAATCTTGATGGTCTTTCGATTGAGAGTCTTGTTTTTCCAACTCTTGATTATCAGAAGACAATCCAGCCGATGCCTCATGTTCTACGAACTCTAATACTTTATTTAATAGTTCTTGACTCGACAATGCATTTCTTAATATAGCTTTAACCGCATCAACATTACCTTCTTCGGTACCTTCCAAATAGTAATCAACACTGGTTACAATATCAGCAAGTGCATCTAAATGTTTTTCAATAGGTGCCACGTCTTTACACAATAATTTTTCAGAAACAAATCGTTTCGCGGTAATTAAAATATCAGCAGCATCGTCAAAATGTACAATTCTCATTGCACCTAATACTTCGTCTAAAACCCTAGGGACATCATCTAACTCTGAAGCCTTAAAAGTTGATGCTATGTAATTAACCATAGAATCTTTTGCGACTTGTAAATTCTTTCTAGCAACTTTTACTAAGGCTTCGGTTGCGTCATTAACCTGAGTTTCTTTTGCTCTTGATTCACCAATTTCTGTATTTGATTCACCATCAGTTGATGATTGATATTTGCTAGTATCCAGATTGATTAGGTTCGCATCAACGAAAAGTAACGCTCCAGCCAGATCCATAATTGCGCCATCATTTGGCAATTTGTTTTTGTCTAAAAATGTCTTAACAGTATTCAACTGTTGTTCAATAACATCTCTTGGGATAGGTAATTCTAATAAAGTTAAAGTATCTCTTATTGTTGTTAAAGAACCTACTAAGGATTTAACTTGTGATATATCTTTTGCTTTCGATCTCACAAATAAGTCAAGTTGATCTTTAACCGATTCAAGCTCTTCCGTTATCGCACTAATGACATCGATCATGGCAGTTGAATCTGGGAGACTTAGTTGTTCTCTTTGATGTGTAATAGTTTCTTGCTTTGGTAAGGCAGCATCAAGCTTAAACTCTTTCTTTAAATTTAAAACTCGCGCATTTTTTGAGTTTGAATGAGCAATAAAATAAAGCAATTTTGAAAGTAATTTTTTAGGTATTACATCAGAAAGCGCGCTCTCTCCACGCTCCGCTAACTGCTTAATTTGTTTATCAATTTGTGACAATAAAAAATGCGACTGTTTTTTCTTATAGAGCCCTTTCTCAGCGATAGCAAAAATAAAACCATCAGCTATCCACCACAATCGAGCAACTGACTCTCCTTCGGTCAAGGCTTCTAATCTGACTAAAATATTATGTACTCTTGCCAAGCCTTCTTTAACTTTTTGACCGCGCAGGATATCGGCTAAACCGCGTTGAAAATGTACACGTAATTTTTTCGCATGCTCTTGAAATCGACTTGTTTTATCAACTTTAGTCGCAGCTTGAACTGGCTTAGGTGGTTCAACCGTTTCTGTTTCGGCCGAAAAAACATCGGACTCAGCTACAGGTGCTTTATTAATGACTAATCTTAGCTCGTTGATTAAAGGTAATAAAATAACCGGAACATCTTTTTGCCCACCTTCAATTCTTTCTAAATAGCCGGGCATTTGAATCAATGCTCTCATTAAAACTTCGTAGGCATTTTCAGTGGAACGTAATACAGTGGCATTTGGATTAAAAGAACTTGGAGTAGAGTTTGCAATATTTTCGGCTACAGCTTCCATTTCAGTAGCAAGGTTCGCGGCGCCTTCAAAACCAAGCATTTGTAAGGTACCTTGTACCTGATGAAGGCTATTGATACAAAACTGAATTTGTGTTTCATCCTGGCTATCATCAACAAAAGACTCTAGGCCTTTTTTTGCTTGATTCAGGGTGTGATTGATTTCCTTTCTCACCCAACTAAGGGCTAATTGATCATAATTGTCGGTCATGATAACTCCATCCTGCTGAGAGACTTTCGTTTATTATCTTTATTTTGATTTTTATATTTTTTTTGGTCATCATTTAAGCAGCATTCACTTTTAATAAAAGCTAAACAGTTTTTATTGTCTACTTTGACTAAATCATGTTGGTCAAAATTTCCTAACTCACCATGACCTAAGACTAATAATCCACCAGGCTTTAATTTTTTAATAAGACTATTTAAGATTTTTTCTTTTTTATCTTGCCTAAAATAAATCATTAAATTCTGGCAATAAATAACATCAAATGAGTGGTTTTTTTTCTTATCTAACTCCAAGACATTTCCCTGAATAAAGCAGGTTCTATTTCTTACAACATCTTTAACTTGCGAGAAACCATTATCAAGTGCATAAAAATAATGGCTCTTTGTTGTTTGTGTAATGATATTCAACTTTTTATTTTCATATATTCCTTCTCTAGCAACCGCCAACGAAGGATAACTGACATCAATTCCTGTCACACCGTAATAAAACTTTTGCCCAAGCGAGCCTAACAAACTAAAGCTCAATTTATCCATTTCAATAGCCAGGGAATAAGCCTCTTCACCGGTAGAACATCCAACACTCCAAAGATGCATTTGTTGTGCATCTTCAGGAGCTTCTCTAAACCCTTTTTGTACTTTATTTCGGCAATAATTTGAGACTAATTTAAGAGACATATCATCTCTATAAAAGCAGGTTTCATGGACGGTTACTGAATCTACTATTTTCGACCAGTCTAAACTTGAAACTCTTCCCGTATTTAACAAGCTATAAAAATTTTGATAATTTTCTATGCCCATCTCACGCATATGGCGATTAAGACTTGCCAGTAAAAAAGACTTGCGTGCTTCAGGCAGCCACATGCCAGTTTTTAATTCCAAAAATGATTGCCATTGTATGAATTCACTGGTTTTCATTTCTGCTATCTCGAAAGCGTTCATCTAAATTAAATCCGCTTCACTCTAATTAACTTAAGCTTCATCTGGTAATTTAAAACCTGCAATCGAATTATTCAATTCATCCGCCAGTTCAGCCAATGTTGAAATAGAGTTCGCTGTATTGGATGTTCCATCAGAAGTTTGATTAGTAATTTCCTGGATAACATTCATCGTATTAGATACGTGTCCTGCCGAAGCAGCTTGTTGACGCGCCGCATTCGAAATATTTTGAATTAAGTCAGCCAAGCTAGTCGATACTCTTTCGATTTCTTCCAGTGCAACACCCGCATCTTGCGCCAACCTTGCCCCATGTACCACTTCCGCAGTACTTGATTCCATGGAAATAACCGCTTCATTTGTATCGGTTTGAATCGTTTTTACCAGAGCTTCGATTTGGTTAGTTGCATTACCAGAACGTTCAGCCAAACGCTGAACTTCATCCGCAACAACCGCGAAGCCACGACCGGCTTCACCCGCCATAGATGCTTGTATCGCAGCGTTAAGTGCCAAAATATTGGTTTGATCAGATATATCATTGATCAAAGATACGATGTCACCGATTTCTTGAGATGATTCACCCAATCGTTTGATTCGTTTTGATGTTTCTTGAATTTGCTCTCGTATAGTATCCATTCCTTGAATTGTATTTCTTACAACCTCTCCACCTTTCTTAGCAATTTCAACCGACTTTTCCGCAACCGTTGTTGATTCAGAGGCGTTTGCTGATACTTGTTCAATCGAAACAGCCATTTCATTGATTGCAGCAGATGCACCAGTGATTTCCTGTGCTTGGTTTCTTGATGCTTGGGCTAATTCAATCGAGATACTTTGAGTATCAGTTGTTGCATTGGATAGTTTTCCTACCGAGTCTTTGATGGTGGAAACCAAACTTCTTAGTTGGTCAATGGTGTAATTCATCGCATCCGCGATTGCCCCCGTAAAATCTTCTGTTACGGTTGCGTTGGTGGTTAAATCTCCATCAGCCAATCCTTCCATTTCATCTAATAATCGAATGATTGCTTGTTGGTTTCTTTCATTCTGTAATTTTTCTTGATCAGCAGTTATTCGCGCTTTAGTGGTTCTATCTTGGTCATCACCTCGTTGTCTAGAATATAAAAGCGCTATAAATATTAATACAAAAAAACCGGCAATAGCAGAAAATAGCCAGTGACCTAAACCTTTTTCTTCGGCTTGATTAGTATAAGCATTCTGCAATGATTCTGTCATTTTTAACATGCTAGAGGCTTGCGTAAATATTTCTTTAGAGGCTTGATGAACAATAAACAAAACGTCTGTCGAAGCAATGATATAAGCCACGTTATTTTTTAAATCAGCATATAAATTATTGATTTCCACCAGAGATTGCTTCGCATCGGCATTATTGATTTTAGAAACACTCAACATTTCATCACCGTCTATCATACCGGTTAAAATTTCACCAAACAGATCTGCATCTTGGCCAAAATTTTCTGCCGCGACTTCAGCGTCATCACTACCTTTTAATACTTTCTGGAAACTTCTAATGATTCTTTCTAGATAATAAGATTGACGAGTTGCGAGCATCACTTGATCAGCCGCTCCTCGAGTATCGAGTAAAACATCTTGTACGTTAGTATATAAAAATTCCATTTGAGGAATTGATTCAGATAATTCATTTTGAATTTGATAGAGATTAATAACCGTTTCACGTCCAGCGTTTACTTTTTCAGCGTTATTTTTCATCGCACGCCATAAGTCACCGACTTTTTTAACCTCATTATTTAATACGGCTATCGGCGAAGGGGATAAGCCTTTCGATTCGTCACCTTTAGCGAGGTGATTGAATTGAGCTTCAAACTCTTTAATAGACGACTCAAGTAAATCAAAAGCGAGTGGCGTTCCTGATGACGCTTCCGTTGCATTTTTTGCCACCTGTTGAGACAAGACCCTTAAATTACCGGCTTTAGTTAGTCTAATTTGATTCGATTGGCTTTGGATTACCCCATACCCTAGGTTACCTATCGCTCCAAATAAAAAAATAAGCAACAAAGTAATGGTCCCGCCACCGCGCGAGGTATCATTAGCGCTTTTTTTCGCTACTGACTTCTTTTTTTTATCTGATGCACTCATATCTTATTTTCCTAAAAACTTATTTTCTTAAAATCACATTTTTATACAAACTTAACTACCGTTCCATTTTGTAACGGCTAATCTCATTTTGCTTTAACTAAAGCTCTTTTTAATTTATAGAGCCACTTGTTTAAATGATGGAGTTGTTGCCAACTCAAATAAACTAAATACGTTCCACAACTTTTCTTCAATGAAAAAGCCGCCTTTTAAATAAGGCATCATTGCATCATCTGCTATTTCTACATCTTCCACCCACTGCTCATCCTCAAAGTGGTTTAGACCCAAAACTTCATCAACAATCACACCACAATGAACCCCTGACTTATTCACAACTAATAATCTTTGTCTTTTAAGCGAGGAAGGTGCTTTTCTACCTAAAAAGCCATGTAAATCCATGATTGGCATCAAGGTGCCACGTATGTTTGCTAATCCTTTCACCCATGCTTTTGCACCCGGTACTTTGGTATGTGGCGGTATTGACAAAATTTCCGCGACTTCTTTAAGATTAACTAAATATTCTCTGCCAGCAAGACGAAAGCCTACTCCAGTCCAAAACCGACTCAATTCTTCTTCACGAGTTGACGTCCCTGAGTGCTCTACACTACGGGATTCTATCTTCTGTAAAAATTGAAAAGCTTCGAGATCCGTAAATTCTTGCATTGGGTATTTAACTTCCTAAAATCGCTTGAATTGTATTAATGAGGCTCTCTTCTTGAACAGGCTTTGTTAAATAGTCTTTCGCTCCCTGTCGCATACCCCATATTTTATCAGTTTCTTGGTCTTTCGTAGTCACAATAACCACTGGAATATGTGCCGTAGTTGTTTCTTTTTTAAGTTGTCTAGTTGCTTGGAATCCATTAATGCCAGGCATCACCACGTCCATTAGCACTAAATCAGGCAATTCTTTTTTAGCCACTTCAACACCCGACTCACCACTTTCAGCTGTCACAACTTGATACCCATTTTTATCTAACATTTGCGTTAGAATATGAGTTTCAGTTGGTGAATCATCAACAATTAGAATTTTAGACATTGAATACTTTCCCTCACCTTTGAGTTTTATTAAACTAGCTATATTTAACTTAAATAAAACAAAAAGATTGATTGATTTTTTTTATTGCTTTCTCGCTGATATACAACACAATAATTAAGCTTTAACCACATGTTTAGAAATTGCTCCTAAGAGCTCATCTCTACTAAATGGCTTAGTTAAATACTCATCAGAACCGACAATTCGGCCTTTCGCTCTATCAAATAGACCATCTTTACTGGAAAGCATAATCACAGGGGTCGATTGAAAATTTTTGTTGTTCTTAATAAGTGCACAAGTTTGATATCCATCTAAACGGGGCATCATAATGTCCACAAAAATAATATCGGGGTTGTTATTGGTAATTTTAGCCAATGCATCAAATCCATCGATGGCTGTTACAACCTCACACCCAACTTTTTTTAACAAGGTTTCCGCAGTACGGCGAATCGTTTTACTATCGTCTATGACCATAGCTTTTAAACCTTGAAAATTATTTTCCATTCTATTTCCCTCTCCCATTAACAAAACAGATTTGTTTGGGAATTCTATCTAATTAAATAGATTGCACAAGAACTTACTGCCAATGTTGGTCAAGTATTCACATAAATAACGGTTAAATCGCAAAATCATTCTGTTCTAAGCGATCAATACAGTTTAAAGATATACTAACTTTTAACACTACAAAAATGCTATTCTAACTATGAATTTTAAGAAATAAACCGATAAGAATCAATCTTTTATAGAATATAATTAATGATACAACTTTAAAAAGCACGCTTAACACATTGATTTGTATCAGTTTACACTTGATAAATTGTTTCTCACCGCTATAATACTAGAGACAGATTGAACCTTATTTTACGTCTTGAATGCAAAATCTAACGATTTTCATTTAAAACAATCCATTTTTCTTAATCCTAAACTATAGTAGATTTAAAAAATGACACACAAATTAGTAATTTTGATGGATCCCATCAGCCAAATAAACATCAAAAAAGACTCTAGCTTTGCCATGCTAATAGAAGCTCAAGCTCGAAATTACGAGTTATATTATATGGAGCAAAAAGACTTAACGCTAGACAATGGAATAGTGATGGGTAATCTATCACAAATAACCGTTAAGCAAGATAAAACTTCTTGGTATTCTTTACAACCTGCGCTTAAAACTGCGCTATCAGAAATGGATGTGGTGTTAATGCGTAAAGATCCGCCATTTGATATGGAATTCATCTACTCCACCTATTTGCTAGAAATGGCAGAAAGAGATGGTGTCTTAATTGTTAACAAGCCGTCTAGCTTACGCGATCATAATGAAAAATTGTTTACATCATGGTTTCCTGAATGCTGTACGCCAAGCTTAGTGAGTCGTAATGAAGCTGACTTTAGAGCTTTTTTAGCTGAGCATAAAGATATCATCCTAAAACCGCTAGACGGGATGGGTGGAAGCTCTATTTTTAGAGTGAAAGAGTCTGATCCCAATATTGGCGTTATCATCGAAACATTGACTTTGCTAGGGAAACAAACAGCAATGGCACAAAAATTTATTAGTGATATTAAAGACGGCGATAAACGCATACTAATGGTCGATGGTGAACCAATTCCATATTGTTTGGCTAGAATTCCTCAAAAAGGTGAAACGCGAGGTAATTTGGCAGTTGGAGGGCGCGGCGAAGCAAGAGCGCTGACAGAGCGTGATTTTTGGATTGCTAAGCAAGTCGCGCCAACTCTTAAAGAAAAAGGTCTATTATTTGTAGGATTAGATGTGATCGGTGATTACTTAACTGAAATAAATGTGACAAGTCCTACATGTATCAAAGAAATTGATGCAGCATATGGTACAAACATCGCTGGTGAATTAATGAATGCTATAGAATCAAAACTCAGTAATCGTTCACTCTGATAATATTAAACCAGTAAAAATTAAACCAGTAAAGTACTTATTTTATGCAAAACCACGATGGCACCATTACTTTAGAGCAACAGCCAACAATCAGCCAATCAGATAAACTGCTGTTTTGTCTTTTTTTGGCAGTAATCTTTCACGCGTTGCTTTTATTTGGCGTCGTATTCAAAGTGCCTGATCTTTCAAAAAATAAGCTAAATAAATCGTTTAATGTAGTGTTGGCTCAATTTGAAGCAAAAGATAAAGTCGAAAAAGCTGATTTTATTGGACAAGTTGACCAAGAAGCTGGTGGTGAAAGTGAAGAGTTACTAGCGCCAAGTGCCATAGAAAAAGCACAGTTTAATGACCCAAATAAAACGTCCAGCGAATTACAAATTAGAGCTCAACCTAAGCAGGCAAAAAACAATTCGCCACAATTTATAACATCCAATAAGCCGGGCGAAAACAGCTCAACGCCAAATGAAATGTCTAAAGAGTTACAACAATCGGTATTAGATACTGCCTCTTTGATTGAAAAGAGTTATCAACTCTCAGGCTTAATTGCCAACCTTGATAATGAACAAGTCAGCCAAGCAAAAAAGGCTAAGAAACGTCAAATTTCAGCGGCGATACATCGTTCTACTGATGCTTTGTATTTAGACTCCTGGCGCAGAAAGATAGAACTGATTGGTAATCAAAATTATCCTGAAAAAGCTAAGCTAGAAAAAATTTATGGTAATTTAACTCTTAAGGTTGCGATTAATAAAAATGGAACCATTCACCAAGTTATTGTTATGAACAGTTCAGGTAGTAAGCTGTTAGATGACGCAGCGATAAGAATTGTTAGGCTAGCCGCCCCTTTCAATCCCTTGAGCGAAGAAATGAAAAAGGATACTGATATTTTAGAGATCATTCGTATTTGGCGTTTTCAAGAAGATAATCTTGTAAGAGCAGGCTAACGAAACTGATTTGCCCCTACTACTTCATTAGTGCCAAACCTTCTTTTGCAAATTTTTCTAACAATGGGTGATCAGGATCTGAAAAAGATTTTACACCTAGCACTTTCCCAGAAGGGGCAATAAAAACAATCCCCGGCGTACCACGAACACCATAAATCTTAGCGACATCGTCACCATTGATCACCGTATCAAATTGATAGCCAAAATTTTTCCAATAGACTTCAGGCTTCCAATCTTCTTTAATATTAACGCCTAAGGTTTTTAGACCTTGTGCATGATATTTTTCATGAAGCTCTTCGATACCCGGTAAAAGTTTTTTACAATAGGGACACCAAGTCGCCCAAAAAATAAGTAATGTTGGCTTCCCTTGAAAATCAGATAAAGTAACAGACTCCCCTGCCAGATTTTTCAAAGTCCAATCCTTCCCTTCATATTGTGAAATAGTCACTTCACTGGCCATGCTGTTTCTATTAGAAAAAGCGCTAAAGGCAATCATTGCCATCACGATGAAGCTAACAAGTAGTGCTAAATATTTATTCATTTTTTGTTTTCCAAAATTTAGTAACCGTTAATATTTTACTTGTAAGACAGCAATTGGAATGTAAGACCCGTTAACGTCATAATTATTACATATTTTTTTTTCATCGATTAACTAGTTAATATAGTCTAATATCATTCGAAAACACTAATTTTCAACATAATATTTGTCAAAAATTCAAAAAAACCAACTTTATAACGCAGCTTTAAAAGAGCAAGCACTTGATCCAGTAGGCTTAAACAAGACGATTCAAGCGACACATTCTTTTGAAGGTTACAATGCCAGCTGTGATGATGAAACTACAGTTCATATAGGTTTATCTAATACAAGCCGTCTGATTAAAGACATTTCCTTTGAAACCGAAAGTTGTGCTATTTGCTGAGCTTCCGCATCTTTACTTTGCCAATCGGCCGTCGGGTTATCTAAACAAAGTTTAATAACTTTAACATTTCAATTGGACGAGCATCTACATAACAAAACGCGAGATAAAATCAATGAGTTAACAAAATTCAAACTTGATTGACTGACACCAGTCAGTCAATTTCCAAGCCGGGTCAACTGTGCACTACTCCCTTGGGAAACATTAATTAAAGCGTTTGATTAACATCTGTCAATGTAAAGTAATTACTGAAAACCTTATATAATTCAGTACCTTGGTTAACGCTTGCTGATGCGAAATGTAGAATAGGTAAGACATCTTGATCTAACGATATATTATGGATCGCTTCACCATCACCATAATTATCCATCCTTAATATTCTAGCCAAAGGTTCCCCTGCAGCGAGTGGTTTACCAAACTCAGCCAAATAATCAATCATACCGCCCATAGGGGAATAGAATGCCTTGTAGTCTTTTAAATAGCATCCATATCTCAACATAGTTTGAGGTAGATACTGCTCTGGCGTTGTCGCAACAATAACGCCTTTATAATGTAAATAACTTAAAATACTCATTGCGTCTTGAAGAGCAACATCTAAATCTATTTGCTCTTGAGAACCTAATTCAACTGTGAAACTTTCTTTATTTAAAACGCCTTCGCTGATATCGATAGTACGGTCGAGCGCTTTAAATTTATCCTGAAGAGTCCACCAAGGACAAAAAGTCGATTCATCAAGTGCTCCATCAAAAGAATTTGGGATAAAAATTGTATGGGGAATATCAAAATAATTAGCACTGTTAGTACAATATTCAGGGCAGTAAAGATGTTTACTTGAAATTGGTCCAGTGTGTAAATCAAGCACAATATCTGCTTGGTGAGCTAAACGCTGTAATTGAAAAGCTATTCGCTTGCCGGTAGTTAATCCGTAAATATTATGATTGAGTTGTTGGTCAATTTCATCTACTAACAACTGTTTAAAGCTAGCCTCAATGGTGGACTCGTCACTTTTAACATGTTGCTTCACAAAAGGTTCAATCACTGATTTGTCAAAATAATACATCCTATTCCAGTTAACACCTGTAATTGGATCGAACCGTCCTAAAGTATACTCACCATTTTTATGATTACAGCCAACCGGATTCGCATAAGGTACAAGAGTAATATCACCTTTAATTTCGATATTTTTTAATAACTCAAGTAGCTGAAAAATAACCGCGTTGCCTTGAACTTCCGCTCCATGCATATTTGCTTGAATGTAAATGTTTGGTTTATTTTCTCCATCTGATTTAGTCGAAGCTTTAAGCCGGTAAACGGGTACAGTTAATTGTACGCCACTGGCCATTTCACCGACATGCATTAATTCTTTAGATATTTCGTTGATAGCATTTGTATTCATTATTATTCCTCGTGCTGCGATACGGGGGTTCCATCAAACTCGATGATTTATTCGGGCAACCGGCTTGTGAGCGACTTAATAAACACATATTACCTTTATAGCCATTCCACCTCAATATGACGGTTTCAGCAAGACTAGAAACATCCATATTTAAGGCAAGTAATTTTTGAGCTAGTCATTCTAACTGAAAAATTCTTAACGCAAAAGATGCTTGTATTTAGATGCTTGTATTTAGCCTTGTCCTACAGTTGTTTAGCTAGAAACTTGCTCCGCTTTACAACTCTTAGAAAGGGATAGCCTTTCCCTTCGAGTGCGCCTTGTTCAAATTTCCTAGCTGAACACTGAAGTCGTCATATTGAGGAGGGATGGGTATATCAATGTCATTAGGTTTAGCATCTGCGGCAACGGCTGCTTGAATCGTTCTGGCTCTATCTCCTGCAGAAACACCCGTCGTGACGCCAACTGCCGCTTCTATGGATAAAGTGAAATTGGTTTCAAATGCAGTTTGGTTATTATCAACCATTAATCGTAAATTTAACTGTTCACAGCGCTCTTGAGTTAAAGTTAAACAGACCAATCCCCGACCAAACTTTGCCATAAAGTTAATATCATCTGGACGAACAAGACTAGACGCCATGATGAGATCACCTTCGTTCTCACGGTCTTCGTCGTCCATCAAGATAACCATTTTGCCAGCGGCGATATCTTCGATTAGCTCTTTTGCTGTGTTCAATTGCATTTTATGCTCATGTGTTGTTCGTAATCCAAAGAGGTAGGATTTGTTATTTAATTAAAACCATTCTTAGCAAGAAAAGCCTCTGTAATATTCGTTGATTTTTCCACTTTTTGGCCCGTTAACAAGCGCTCCAAATACCGAGCTAACAGGTCAACTTCCAAATTAACCAAGCTTCCCACTTTATAGTTTTTTGCTGTCGTTTCTTGTATCGTGTGCGGCACTAGATTGAAGCTAAACTGCGAATTTTCAACCTCGTTAACGGTTAAACTGACGCCATCCACACAAATGGAGCCTTTTTTTGCAATATAGTGAGCAATATCTGTAGGAGAGTTGATTTTATATACAAGGCTCCTAGCATCTTTTTCTATTGATACAACCTCTCCAACACCATCCACATGACCGGAAACTAAATGCCCACCGAGCCTAGTTGTTGGCGTAAGAGCTTTTTCCAAATTAACCAAAGAGCCGACGTTTAAGTTACCCAAAGTAGTTAGTCGCAAAGTCTCTGCCGATACACCTGCAATATAATATTGTTTAGAAAATTCAATTGTTGTTAAACAAACACCGTTACAAGAAATGCTATCACCTAACGCAACATCACTCATGTCTAGTTTACCGACATTAATTTTTATTTTTGCATCGCCAGATTGCATTTGAATACTTTCTATTTTTCCAGTTGCTTCACTTATGCCTGTAAACATTTTTACCTACTTTCGACCAAATAACTCAATCGCACATCTTCACCAAATTGCTTAACCCCTTTCAATTTAAAAACAGGGCATTCATCCATTTTATTAACATTTAGGTTAACTAAACTCATTGCATTTTTACCCATTAATTTTGGAGCAATATAAACGACTATTTCATCCACTAAATTTTCAGAAATAAACGCTCCAGCTAATTGGTGACCTGCTTCAACTAATAAATTATTTATTTTATTTTTAGCAGCATACTCAATGATTGCTGACAGATCATTAATTTCAATTGCGCTTTGATCACTCTCTATTTTGGCATTTATTACTTTAACTAATTGTTTTTCTTTAACCCACCAAATTTCTTTAATCCCTTTTACATTTGACTCCGAACAAATTCCCATTTCATTAAAAAATTTCGAATTAAGTTTGGCTCGACCTTTTCTATCCAACAAAATTTTTCTAGGTTGGATAAAATCCGTTTGATCATCACTTAATTGATTCCACCATTCAGCATTTTCTGGTCGAACATTCAAACTTGGATCATCCGCTAAAAATGTTCCAATTCCAGTTAAAATCGCATCTTGCTTTGCTCTTAATTTTTGCACATCTTTTCTAGCTGAACTACCCGTAATCCATTTGCTTGTTCCATCAGCCAGAGCGGTTTTACCATCTAAACTCATCGCAAGTTTTAAAGTTACCCAAGGTTTTCCCAATTTAAAACGAGAAATAAAACCACGATTTAATTCTCTAGATTCCTTTTCCAATAAGCCACTATACGTTTTGATTCCTGCTTTATTTAATAGAGTAAATCCGCCACCATCTACTTTGGGATTTGGATCTCGCATTGCTGAGATTACTTTAACAATTCCTGCATCAATTAAAGCTTGCGCACAAGGTGGCGTTTTACCTTGATGGCAACAAGGTTCTACCGTCACATAACAAGTTGCACCTTTTGCCTTATTACTTACTCGACTATCTGTTTGACTACCGGCTTGGATTAACGCATTAATTTCTGCATGATTCTGTCCAAAAACCTCATGCCAACCCTCACCGATAATTTCATTATTTTTTACTAAAACACACCCTACCATTGGATTTGGGCGAGCAGTATATTGACCTTTTTTTGCAAGTTTTATCGCCCTTGCCATAAAAACTTGATCTTGTGCCGACCAATTCATTTAGTCTTTAGACTCAAGGCGTTCAATTTCTTCACGAAATTCACTAACATCCTGAAAACGCCGATAAACGGATGCAAACCTCACAAACGCCACATGATCGAGTTTTTTAAGCGCATCCATCACCAGCTCCCCAATAATAGATGCCTTGATTTCACGCTCACCCAAACCCCGCAACTTAGATTGAATTTGAATAATTGACTCTTCAACCGCTTCTACAGAGACAGGTCTTTTTTCTACTGCTCTTAATATGCCTGATTTTAATTTAGCATCATCAAAGGGTTGACGAGTGCCATCACCTTTAATAATTTTAGGCATCATTAATTCTGCAGTTTCAAAAGTTGTAAATCGATCGCCACATTCAATACATTCCCGTCGTCTACGTACTTGACCGCCTTCGGCAACTAATCGTGAATCAATCACTTTAGTATCTTGGTGAGAACAATAAGGACAATGCATATTGGCTAACCGATTTTATTGATAAACTGGAAAACGAGCGGTTAAATTAAGCACTTTCTGCTTAGTTTTTTCAATAACTTCAGCGTTTTCAATATCATCTAAAATATCGCAGATCCAACCTGTAAGTTCAGTTGCTTCAGCCTCTTTCATTCCACGCGTGGTAATAGCCGGCGTACCCACCCGTAAGCCACTGGTGACAAACGGAGAACGAGGCTCGTTTGATACGGTATTTTTATTCACCGTTATAAAAGCTTCGCCAAGAGCAGCTTCCGCCGCTTT